>NZ_JBVVAJ010000005.1:0-231408 GCF_055792805.1 Microvirga sp. HS2 | reverse complement strand
TCGAGCCCGCGCCGATGCTGCTCGGCTTCGTGCTCGGCAAGCTGATGGAGGAGAACCTGCGCCGCGCGCTCATTCTGTCGCGCGGGTCGCTGGACACCTTCGTGACCCACCCGGTCAGCGCCGCGCTCCTGGCCGTCGCGGCCATCCTGCTCGTCATCGCGCTGCTGCCCTCCATCCGGAAGGGCAGGGACGAGGTGTTCACAGAGTAACTTGCCTTCGCGGCCACCCGGCCCACAATGTAAGCTCATAACTTTCCAAAGGGAGGAACTTGATGAAGAAGATCGCGCTGACCCTCGCCGCCATGGCGGGACTTGCCGCAACAGGCGCACAGGCCCAGGATTACCCGAGCCGTCCGATCACCATGATCGTGCCTTTCGCGGCCGGCGGGCCGACCGATGTGGTGGCCCGCATCGTGACCGATCACATGTCCCGCACGCTGGGCCAGCAGATCGTGATCGAGAACGTGGCGGGCGCCGGCGGCACGACCGGCATCACCCGCGGCGCCCAGGCTCAGCCCGACGGCTACACGATCATGATGGGCCACATGGGCACCCACGGCGCCGCGCCGGCCCTCTATCCCAACCTGAAATACGATCCCGCCAAGGACTTCGCGCCCATCGGCCTGGCGGCCGGCACGCCGATCGTCATCGTGGCCAAGAAGGACTTTCCGGCCAAAGATCTGAAGGGCTTCCTGGAATACATGAAGGCCAACGGCGACAAGGTGAACATGGCCCATGCGGGCGTGGGCTCCGTCTCGCACTCGACCGGCATCTTCTTCAACTCGGTCATCAAGGCCAAGCCCACCATGGTCGCCTATCGCGGCACCGGCCCGGCCCTGAACGACCTCATGGCCAACACGGTCGATTACATGACCGACCAGATCGTCAACGTGGCGCCGCAGATCCAGGGCGGCAACATCAAGGCCTTCGCCATCGCCACGCCCGAGCGCTCCCCGGTTCTGCCGAACGTGCCGACCACGAAGGAAGCGGGCCTCGAAGGCTATGAGGTCAGCGCCTGGAACGCCGTGTTCGCGCCCAAGGGTACGCCCCCGGACGTCGTCAAGAAGCTCAACGACGCTCTCGTGAAGTCCCTCGACGACGAGAACACGAAGAAGCGCCTGCTCGAGCTCGGCGGCGTCATCCCGAGCGCCGCGGAGCGGACTCCGGAATCCCTCCAGAAGCTCGTAGAGAGCGAAGTGGCGCGCTGGACCCCGGTCCTCAAAGCCGCCGGAGCCTCCGCGGAGTAAAGTTCTCGCCGGCTAATCGCTTGAAGCGGCGGGCGAATTCGCCCGCCGTTATCATTTCTGGCCCTGCGACCGCAAAGAAGCCTTGAAATTGATCGCGGGCGCGATTACACCCTGCCTCACGTGCAGCCGTAGCTCAGTTGGTTAGAGCACCAGATTGTGGATCTGGGGGTCCCCCGTTCGAGCCGGGGCGGCTGTACCACTTCAAAAAGTGGTGACGTGAGGCCTAGCAGGTTCGAGGCGTTTTCCAGACATTGATGGGATGTCGCGGGCGGGCATTGCCCTCAGCGGGCGGCTGTCATGCCTGCGGCCTCGGGCACGGGGCTCTTGGTCAGCACCATCTTGCCGGCGCGGCTGCAGGAAACGGTGACGAAGCCATCGGAAGCGTTGATCCGGACGGTCGTCTCGTCATCGTTGCTGACCGTCTGAACCGGAGCTTCGCCGAGCTCCTGCGCCGTCTCGGCGATGATCGAGAGGCAGTCGGAATAGGGCATGGCCGCAACGCGCGTATTCGCCTCCTCGGCGTGCGCAGCTGCGCCGAACGAAAGAATTCCGAAGGCGCCGAGCAGGGATGTGATCGCCAAAGCTCGCATCGATTTGTCCTCCTGACGCTCGGAAGATCACCACGCTTAAGGTCGTGCCGCCGTGCCGAAACGCACACGGGGCAACGTCTCCAGCGTGGGGCCGTTCCTGGTATTGATGTCGCAGGAGGACGGGTGATCTGCCGGAGGCCCGAGCTTAACCACGCGAGTCTTTAAGGCCAGCTAACATTGCACGGTCACGCTTCCCAGATCACTCCAAGAACATCGCAAACGGGTGACGGATGTCGCGGAGTTCGGATGGCGCGCCTTCAGGCGAGCTTGGCCATGCGACATCATGATCCTTGCGCGAATAATGCAAATGTTATTCCATCCGAAGCATCCATTCCGCGCATCGATACGGCCTGAATTGCGAGGCCGCCGCCGATGGATATCGGTGCCGGTCCACGTTTGCCGATCGCCTCTCGGGACTTGCGTTCCGGTTGGCCCAACACGTTCTCCGTCTGCTTTGCCTCCGGCTCTGCGGGTCGCTTTCATCGATTTGCGTTCATCCGCGATTCATCCCGAAAACGTCAGGGGGGTCCCATGAAAACTTGCAGTCCCCATCTCTTGCAGGATGCTCTTGAGCTGAGAGCGCATGTCAGAGGCCTCAAGGCCCTGCTCGAATTTCAGCAGTGGCAGATCGAAGTCATGAACGACCGGCTCTATGCTTCGGAATCGGGAGGAAGGGCTGCCCGGCGGTTGCTTGCGCTCAAACAGAGCGAGGCAGAGAACGCGCGCCGGCGCAAGACATCCCGCTTCTGACGGCCCGAGCATCGGGCGGGGCCCATGGATGCGACTTGGGGCCGCTGCTCACTTCAGCGCCTTATTCTGTGTGGACCCAAAGGGTCGTGAAAGAACCCGATGGGCCACGTGAGCGACCCAGAGCATCGTGCGGAAAAGTGGATCCGGTTTTCACTAACGTGGCCCTTCGGGTCGCTGGCGCGGCCCGCTGGGTCCGCGTCGAACGATGCTCTCTTCTCAGGAGAATGCATCGGATCTGCCCCAAAAGTGCAAATCCACTTTTGGGTCCGATGCTTTAGCGCCGCTGCTTCCTGTCTTTCAGGACATAGCCGTCCAGTTCGGTCAGATTGAGCTGCTCCGGATTCCAGGAGGCCACCAGGTCGGGGATGAGTTTGCTCGGGCTTGCCATGCCGAAGAGAAAGCCCTGACCGAGGTCGCAGCCCTGGCTGCGCAGAAAGGCCGCTTGCACGGCCGTCTCGACGCCTTCCGCGACGGTTGTGATTCCGAGGCTCTTGCCCAGGCTGACGACGGCCTGAAGAATCGCCGGATCATCGGGATTGCTGGCAAGATCATGCACGAAGGAGCGGTCGATCTTGATGATGTCGACCGGAAACTGCTTGAGGTGCGAGAGCGAGGCATAGCCCGTTCCGAAATCGTCCAGCGCGATCTTCACGCCCTCGGCGCTGAGAGTCCGCAAGGTCTTTTCGATGAACTCCGCGCCCCGGCCGAGGAACACGGTCTCGGTCACCTCGATCTCGAGACAATGGTTCGGGATGTCAGCGGCACGCAGGCGTTCGAGGATTCGGTCGGCGAAGTCCATGCCCCTGAATTCCGCGGCGGATGCGTTGATGGCCACATGGCCGAACGGCACGCCCGATTGCAGCCAGCGGCGCATATCGTCGAAAACCATGTCGTGCATCTGCTTGCTCAAGGCGACGGCGAGATGCGGGTCGTCGAACGCCGCCTGGATGCTCGCGGGTAGTTCGATGCCGGCGCGCGGATTGCGCCACCGGAGGAGCGCTTCGAAGCCTGCGAGCTCGCCGGAGCTCAGATGCACCTTCGGCTGATAGAACGGCTCGATGCTGCGTGCGTCGATGGCTCCGCGTGCATTGTTGCGCATTTCGGCTTTTTGCTGCGCCTCGGTGCGCATGGATGGCTCGAAGACCATGACCTTGTCCCGTCCGGTGGCTTTGGCCGTGTAAAGCGCGATGTCGGCCTGTTTCAGAAGGTCGGCGGATTCCTTGGCGTGATCGGGCCAGATGCTGGCGCCGATGCTGGCGCGGCAATCGAGCGTGCGCCCCGCATAGGAGAGGGGCTTCTGCAGCTGCTCCTGGAGGGGCGCGATGAGGGCCCTGATGTCCTGCTCGCTCTCGATCTCGGGAAAGACGATGGCGAACTCGTCGCCGCCGTTGCGGGCGACGGTGTCGATGGGGCGCACGGCGGCGCTGAGGCGATTGGCGACCGCCTGCAGGACGGCATCGCCCGCGTCATGGCCGAGGGTGTCGTTGATCTCCTTCAGATGGTCCACGTCGAGGATCACCAGACCGAGCTTGCGGTTCTGTGCGGCAGACCTTTCTAGAGCCTTGCCCAGCCGGATCTGGAACAGGGCCCGATTGGGCAGGCGTGTCAGATGGTCGTGATGAGCGGCCCACAGGATCTTCTCCTCGGCCTCCTTCTGGCTGGTGACGTCGCTGATGATCCCTTCGAGGAAGAGGGGTTCCCCCGATGGGCCATAGATGCATCGGCCGCGATCGACCATCCAGCGGATTCCGCCCAACTTCGTCCTGATGCGGTAAACGATGTCGAAGACCTGCCTGCTCATGATGCTGGCGAAAACAGCATCCTCGACCATCTGGAGATCGTCGGGATGGACGATGCCTCCCCAACTGATCTTTCCCTGAAAGAACTCGCCTGTCGAGTACTCGGTCAGAGCCTCCGCGCCCTCACTGAGAACGGTGAAGCGCCACGGAGCGGCAATGTCGCTCTGATAGACGATTCCCGGCAGGTTATCGATGAAGCTGGCGAGCTGGCGTTGGCTCTCGTGCGCCTTCTCTTCCGCGGTTTTCCGGGCATGGATGTCTTCCGCGACCGCAATCGAGGAGACGGGCTTCCCGGTTTCGTCGCGGACGAAGGAAACGTTGACCGCGCACCAGATCGCAGTGCCGTCTGGGCGCACGTAGCGCTTTTCGACCTGGAATGGCGTGGCGCTCTCGAGATGCTTCCGGAACAGGGCTGCGTTCGATGCGACGTCGTCCTCGTGCGTGAAGGCGCTCATCGGGAGGCCGTCCAATTCCTCCCTGCTGCGGCCCACCAGATCGCAGAAGCGCTGATTGACCATCAGCACCCGCTCGTTCAGGTCACGGTGCAGGATGCCCACCATGGTCTGGCCGAAGACCGTGGCGAGCTGCTGCTCCCTTGCCTGAAAGGCCTCGGCCACCGCACGCTGCTCGTTCATGTTGCGGAAGACGACCATCAGGTCGTCCCCCACGGGCGTGGCATGGACCTCGTACCACGAGGACAGCGGTTCGTAATAGGCCTCGAAGATCCGCGTCGAGCGTTCGGCCATGGCGCGGCGGTAGTTCTCCTCGAAGATCGTGCCGACGAGTCGAGGGAATGCATCCCAGATGTGAGCGCCGACGATGGCGGCATTTGCCGCCAATTCCGTCACGGCGCGGGAATTGCAGAACGTGAGGCGCCAGCTGCGATCGAGAACGAAGACGCAATCGGTCGTCGTCTCCACGAAGGCGCAGGCATACCGCGAGGCTCTGGAAGGAGAGATGGTTTCATCCTGAAACCGGGATTGCCCGCGCGCATGAGAGAAATAGTGGCGCAGCCATGTTTGGCCCCAAAAACGCATAGCTGCACTCTTAATGTCTGCCTGCCGCCGGATCGCCGGCGGCCACAGGGTCTATCTCAGGTCCATCCTACGGTCCGGTAGGACGAGCAATCGCGTGGATGCGCTGAATTATGACTGTGTCTTCAGACGGGAGGCAAGTCTTAAAAAAGTCTCGATTGTGTTTGTGTAACATGTTTACCGCCCGATCCATTCGTTCTTCCGCACGGCGCAAAAGCAGAAAGGGCCCGGTGCAAGCACCGGGCCCTTTCTGTCGGGTTACTCTCGATAGACTTAGTTGAACTTGTAGTTCAGGCCGGCGCGGAACACGCCGAATTCCGTGTCGCGGCGGATGTTGACGCGATTGGCGAGAGCATAGCTGTCGCTCGTGTCGAGGTTCACATAGAGACCTTCAACCTTCGCGGTGAAGTTGTCGGTGACGGCATATTCGAGGCCGCCGCCCATGGTCCAGCCGCCGCTCGTGCGGTCGTCGCGCCGGTAGCCGAGCGCAGCGTCGAGGCCCTTGTTGCCGCCGATGTCGCCATAGGCGAAGCCGAGCGTGCCGAACACGAGGGCGCGATCGATGGCAAGACCTGCACGAGCGCGGACCGTGCCGAAATAGCCGCTGTCTTCGCCCTTGTAATTGGTGCCGAGATAGGTTGCGTTCTTGTCGCCGACAGCGGCGTATTGAAGGTCGGCTTCGGCGCCGACCACGAACATGCCGAGCTGATAATTGTAGCCGCCCTGAACGCCGCCCAGGAAGCCGCTCTTGCGGCCGCCGCCCGTGACGTTGAAGGCCTCATCGTAATACTGGCTGGCGCCGGTGCTGCGGCCGTAGCCGAGATTCACGCCGGCGTAAAAGCCGCTCCAGGTGAAGATCGGCATGGCGTTGTAGGCGGGCGCCGGGGCGTAGCGCGAAGGAAGGTCGGCGGCCACGGCGCTGGACGCGATGCCGAGAGCGGCTGCGGCGGCGAGAAGATTGAGGGAGAGGGTACGCATCACTGTCATTCCGTTCCAAAACATCGAAGCAGGGTAGGCATTAATTGCCTGTCCCGGGTGTCATAAGCCGGAGGGGGTACCCCTGCAATATGATTGCCCGCCTCGACTGGAGATATGCTTGATGCTTTATGAACGTTTACTTCTCATAAACCATGAGAACTTGGAGCAATTGCTGTCGCAATGCCTCCGTTGCAAAAGGGCTCTCGGATTAAATCTGCCGAACCAAAGTTTAGAGACGAAACTCTGCCCCGCCCTCGAGGCGGGGCTTTTTCTTGCCTGGCGCTGATGATCCGGGCGGATCAGAAGCCGTCCGCCTGCCGGGCCATGGCCTCGGCTCGCCGCGCGATCACGTCCACATCCGCGCTCATGGGCAGCGTTGCAGCGTCGAGCTCGGACAGGGAAAACCAGCGTGCTTCCAGCGCATCGTCGCCGGCCAGGGGAGCGCCCGACAGCCAGCGGCACCGGACGGCGATCAGAACGTAATGCTGGCGGATGGCGCCGTCGTCGGCGGGCACCAGGATGTCCAGCGTGGTGATGACCTCCTGCGCCTCGGCTTCCACGCCGGTCTCTTCCATGAGCTCCCTGATCGCGGCATCCGCGACCGTCTCGCCGAAATCGATCTTGCCGCCTGGAAAGCCCCAGAGCCCTGCGTCCGGCGGATTGGCCCTGCGCACGAGAAGGGCGCGTCCCTCGTGAATGACGACGGCGATGACCGCCGGAATGGGGGAGGGGGAATGAGAAAAGGCTTGGCCGATCATGGCCAAGCCTTAAAGCATGAGGCGGATTTCCGGTAGCGGGCGGTCAGCGGGTTTGCCGCAGAAAAGCCGATTGCAGCGGCTCCATGCTCCGGGTCATCCAGCGGGCCGTTGCTTCCGCGACGTCCTTCCATGGGGCGGAGGCGGTCTCGAAAGCCTGCCGGGCGGCGCCGGTCTGGGCCTTGAAGCCTTCCGGCCGGCGTGAATTGTCGAGCGCCGTGCGCCACAGGTCGATGGCCGCGTGACCCTGGATCTGCAGGGCCTCCATAACCTTTTCGTTCACTTCGAGAACGCCCTCGGCGGAAGCGGCAACCGTTTCGCGCATCGCCCGGCGGATAGCCTCGCCCTGGTCGCGCAGGGCGAAGACGAAGGGCTCGCTCTCCATCTTCGCGGCGGAAACGAAGGGCTGCGGAGCAGGCGCGGGGTCCGGGGCCCGCGCCGTCTCGCCTGCCTCGACGACAGGCTCTGCAGCCAGCTCGATGAGATCGGCCTTCGGCGCGCTCTTGGCGTTGCGGGTCCTGGTCTTCCTGGTTTCCGTCATCGGAACGTCCTTGTCTCTGGGCGAAGTGTCTGGGCGAAGTGTCCGGAAAGGCGCTTACTTCTTCGAACCCGGTTGCTTCATCGCTGTCTGGGCGATCGAGCCGAACTCCTTCATCTGGGTCTGCATGGCCTCGAACTGGGTGCGCACGAACTCGGCCTGGATCTGCATGGCTTCCTGCATATCCTTGGCGCGCACCATGCGCTGGGCGAGGTCGAAGGCGGCCGACAGGTTCTGTTCGGCATAGGTGAAGGTCTTGCGGGTCGCATCCTTCGCGCTGGCCTGGACCGTGTTGGCCGAGCCCTCGAAGGTGTCGACCGTCTTCTGGGCGGCGTTCATGAAGCCGTCGATGGCCTTGCGGGCCTGCTCGACGCTCTTTTCCGCAAAGTCCCGCATCTCGGTGGGGATTTCGTAGGGCTGGTTCGGGTTCGTTGCCATGGGTCGCTCCTTTTGCAGATATTTGTGCACTGCAATATCACATTGTGCGGTGCAAAATCAACCGTCTTCGGGCCTGCGTATTAAGGTTACCTGAAAGTAAAAGGATTCAAGAGCCCGGACCTGCTGTCACCTTGCCAACAATCGTCTAAAACCGTTTCCATACGACTCTTCTATTTAGAGGTAGGATCGAGGCCGCCATGGATGGGGCTCCCAACCGATACGAAGCGCTGATCGCGCGGCTTGCCGCCGAACCGGATCTCGGGCTGATGGCCCGGCCCGGAGCGCCCGTGCTCATCTGGGACCACGGCATCGAACGGCTCCTCTGGGCCTCGCCCGCCGCCGAAGGACTCGGTGAGGCCTTCACGGATGAAGCGGGAAGGCTCGTTCCCGGTCTTCGCGCCCGTGACCGCCTGAGAGTGCTGGCCGGCGGAGCGGCTCCCCGCAAGGGAGCGCGCCTGGAACGGCTGCGCCTCAATCCGGTCCGTCCGTGGCAACCCGTTCCCTGCGCCTGTCGCCTGGCCGTCCTCGAGACGGGGGAGGAGGTTCTCGTCACCGCGCTGTTGGGCCCGGTCCCTTACGGCTTCGAGCGCGGGAGCGCGCCTGCCGTTCCGCCAGCGGACCGGAATGCGGATTTGGGGCCCAGGTCGGGCCCCAGGCAGGATTCTCCGGACCAGGCACCGGCGCGGCAGGACAAGCCGTCCGGCTCTATTCGTTTCCTCTGGCAGACCGATGCCCGGGCACGCTTTACCCAAGTGTCGCCAGCTCTCGCCGAAGCAGTCGGCGGCCAGGCCGGGACGATCGTGGGGCGAACGTGGGACGAGCTGGCCGCCACGGTGGTCTCCGATCCCGATGGGGAGATTGCCGGCCGCTTCGCCCGCGGCGAGACCTGGAGCGCACTGACCGTCTCTTGGGCCGTGGATGGCCGGTCCATGGTGGTGCCGGTCGATTTTGGCGGCATGCCGGTCTTCGGGACCGATCGCGAGCTCATCGGGTTTCGCGGCTTCGGTCTGCTGCGCATGAACGAAATGCGCGAGCGGGACGAGCCGATCCGTCTCGCCACCGAGGCCGAGCCCTACCTCACCGATGCGGCCCTGCCTTTCTCTCCGCCGGAAGAGACGCGGCCCGAGAAACAGGGAGGCCCTGACGGTGCTCCTCAGGAGGACGAGGGCTGGTTCGCACACTTGCGCGACCGCGTCGCGGAAGCGCTTTCCGGTCCTCGGCCCGCCGACGATCCTCCTAAGACCAACGAGATTCCGCAATCGGGCGACGCGGATGAAAAGGCGCGTCCGGCGCCCAGCTCCACCCTGTCCTCGGCGGAGCGCAATGCCTTCCGCGAAATTGCCCGCGCCCTGGGCGCGCGGCTGGAGGAAAAGAACTCTGAAACCGCCGCCCCCGAGGAGGCGGGCCCGGGCGAGGGCGGCGCCCGCGACGTCGCAGGTCCCGACGAGGGCGCTGAGATTGCGCCTGTCGCGTCACCGCCTTCCGACAGCTCCGATCGAATCCTCGACCGTCTCCCGGTCGGCATCCTCGTTCACCGTGACGAGACCATTCTGTTCGCCAACCGCTTCCTGCTCGATCTCACGGGCTACCGGACAACCGATGAGGTGATGGACGACGGCGGTCTCGTGCAGCTGTTCCGCGGCTCTCCCGCCCTGAACCCGTCCGCGGAGGACGATGCGGGGCTTTCGCTCACGACGCGCAATGGTGAGATTGTCGCCGTTGCCGTGCGCGGATCGGATGTCGAGTGGAACGGAGGACCCGCGCAGCTGATGCTCATCCGCAGGTCCTTCGGCCAAGTTCAAGTCCCAAGCGCGCAGGATAGCCGCGTGCAGGAGCTGGAATCGATCCTGGACACGGCCACCGATGGCGTCATCCTGTTCGACGAGACCGGCCGAATCCTGTCCCTCAACCGCTCCGCCGAGGCGTTGTTCGGGTATCACCAGCGGGAGGTGGCGGGCAGCGCGATCACGGTTCTGCTTGCGCCCGAAAGCCACAAGGAAGCGCTCGATTACCTCGAGGGCCTTCGCTCGCCCGGCGTCGCGAGCCTGCTGAACGACGGCCGCGAAGTCCTGGGACAGGAGCGCCAGGGAGGCACCATCCCGCTTTTCATGACCATCGGCCAGGTTGGCGGCAATGCGGGCGAGGGCGCGAGCCGCAAGTTCTGCGCCGTGCTGCGCGACATGACCACCTTCAAGAAGGCGGAGGGCGAACTCGTCGGGGCCCGGCGCGCGGCGGAAGAGGCGAGCGCCCAGAAATCCGATCTCCTCGCCAAGATCAGCCATGAGATCCGCACGCCGCTCAACGCGATCATCGGCTTTGCCGAGGTGATGCTGGAGGAGCGCTTCGGGCCGATCGGGAACGAGCGCTACAAGGAATATCTGCGCGACGTTCACGCCTCGGGATCGCATGTGATCAGCCTCGTGAACGATCTGCTCGATCTTGCGAAGGTCGAGGCGGGCCGTCTCGAACTGTCGTTTACCGGCGTTAATCTCAACGACCTCATCTCGGGCTGCGTGACCCTGCTTCAGCCGCAGGCCATGCGGGACCGGATCGTCATGCGCACGAGCTTCGCCTCCAAGTTGCCGCCGGTGGTGGCCGACGAGCGCTCCATGCGCCAGATTGCGCTCAATCTCGTGTCCAACGCCATCAAGTTCACGGATGCGGGCGGGCAGGTGATCGTCTCGACCGCCATGACGGATCGGGGCGAGGTGGCGTTTCGCGTACGGGATACGGGCATCGGTATGACCCCGTCGGAGGTCGAGGCGGCGCTCGAACCGTTCCGCCAGATCGCGACCTCCCGCAGGCCTGGAGGAACGGGCCTGGGACTTCCTCTCACTAAGGCCCTCGTCGAGGCCAATCGCGGCGCCCTGCAGATCACGAGCAGCCCCAAGGAGGGCACGCTTGTGGAGGTGATCTTCCCGCCGACGCGAGTCCTGGTTCCGTAAACGGGATAACATTTAAATTTCATCTGACGGATGATATAACGCAGCTTCCCACGAGGAGGCTGCCATGCTGAAACACGTTGTCGCTATTATGTTCGCTGTCTGCGCAATGTTCGCCAGCGAGGCGCGATCACAAGCCTACGATCCCGAGCAGATTAGAACAGTTTTTCCGAAGACTTCGCGAACGCCGGTCAAGTTTCTGGAGTGCCGGAATAGCATCTGCGTCTTTCAGTCGGAAAGCCCCATGGCAGCAGCCCTCTTCATGGTCGACGAATCTGCGCAGAACATCAGAATGCTGAGCATTACGTTTCATTCCAGCAGGGCTCAGCTTGCCGCCGCCTTGATGAAGGACGCTCTCAGGTTCGCCCAGTTTCCCGGGGGGAGTGAAGTCGACATCAGGTCATCGATGAAAATTGCTTCGCCCATGGGGAAGGATGTGGAATTGCAAAAAGGGTTCGGTCTAAAGTTGATCAACCTGACGAGTGTCAGCAAAGATGTGTTCAGCTTCCGCTTTTACCGCATTGATGATTAGAGCCTTTTTCGGCGAAGTGGACCGGAGAGGAGAGTGGATTTAAAGCCAAGGGGAATGGCTTTGGTGCTCGCGGGTGGCGTCTCCCCGTTGATCCAGGTCATGGAGTTCACGGCTGATCTTGCGATGCTGTCATTGTCGGGAGGTCAGGGGAGCTCTTGGCCCTAAGATAGAGAACGAGATGCGCTGCCAGGGTAAATTGCCGAGACACGAACGATGATTGGCTTATTCTGCGCGGCTGAAATTCTGTGAGACGAAGGATCGCTTCATGTCCACCTATCGCCTCGACACATTGTTCTCCCCCCGGTCGATCGCGGTCGTCGGGGCGAGCCCTCGCCCTCGCTCCCTGGGGCTGACCTTCCTGAAGAATTTGATCCAGGGCGGCTTCGCGGGGCCGCTCTATCCCGTCAATCCGCATCATGACGAGGTCGAGGGAAAGCCCTGCTACGCCTCGATCGCCAAGCTTCCCGAAACACCCGACCTCGTCGTCGTCGCGGTGCCGCCCCGCAACGTGCTGGGCGTCATCGAGGATGCGGGAAAAAGAGGAGTCGCCGCCGCCATCATCGCGACGACCGGGCTCGGATACGGAGCGGATTCCCTCTCGCAGCAGGTGAGGCTCGCCGCGCGGCGCTACAGTCTGCGCATCGTGGGGCCGAACTGCATCGGCATTCTGTCGCCGCGGGCGCGCATGAATGCGAGCTTTGCGGCCCGTGACGCGAAGCCCGGGGATCTCGCGCTCATCTCGCAATCGGGCGCCGTCGCTGTCGGCCTAGTGGAATGGGCCGCGCAGCGGCAGGTCGGCTTCTCCGCCATCGTGTCCCTGGGCGACAAGATGGACGTGGATTTCAGCGACTGCCTCGACTTCTTTTCCGCCGACGCGGGCACGCGCGCGATCCTGCTCTACATCGAGTCGATCGACAACGCGAAGAAGTTCATGTCGGCCGCGCGCGCCGCGGCGCGTATCAAGCCCGTCGTAGTGATCAAGGCGGGCCGCCATGTGCAGGGAGCAAGGGCGGCGGCGACCCATACCGGCGCCTTGGCCGGTTCGGATGCGGTCTACGATGCTGCATTCCGCCGGGCCGGCCTGCTGCGGGTGCTGGATCTCGACCAGCTCTTCGCGGCGGCCGAGACTCTCGGGCGGCAGAAGCCGTTCCCCGGCAATCGCCTCGCGCTTCTCACCAATGGCGGTGGCATCGGCGTTCTCGCAACGGATCGCCTCATCGACATGGGCGGAGTGCTGGCCGAACTCTCGCCCCAGACATTCGAGCAGCTGAAAGCCATTCTTCCGCCGACATGGTCGCAGTCGAACCCCGTCGACATCATCGGCGACGCGGATCCCGCCCGCTATTCAGGCGCACTCGATGCGCTGCTCGCCGATCCGGCGAACGATGCCGTGCTCATTCTGAACGTGCCGACGGCCATCGCGGGCGCAGCCGACGTGGCGCGCGCCGTGACGGAGGTCATCCGGCGTCATCGCGCGAAGGGGTTTCAGCAGAAGCCGGTCTTCGCGGCCTGGATCGGCGAGGATCCGGATTCGGCGCGTGTTTTTGAGGCGGCGCGGATTCCCCATTATGCCACCGAGGCCGATGCGGTGCGGGGCTTCATTCAGCTGGTGCGTTACCGCGAGGCGCAGACGGAGCTGATGGAGACGCCCGACAACCTGCCGCATGATTTCTCGCCGGACCCGGAGGCCGCGCGCGCGATCGTCGCGAAGGTGCTGGCGGAGAACCGCCGCTGGCTCAACCCTCTCGAGGTCGATGCGCTCCTCCAGGCCTACGATATTCCCACCGCGCCCGTGAGGCTGGCCAGGACGCCGGACGAGGCCGTCGCCGCGGCAAGGCCCATCATCGGGGAGGGCGGCCGCGTCGCGGTGAAAGTGCTCTCGCCCGATATCGTGCACAAATCCGATATCGGCGGCGTGCAGCTCGATCTCTCGACGGAGGAATCGGTGCGAAAGGCCGCAGCCGACATCTTCGAGCGCGCCGCGCGCCTGCGGCCGGATGCCGTCATCACGGGCGTGATGGTTCAGCCGATGGTGCGCCGGGCCAAGGCGCGTGAGCTGATCGCGGGCCTCGCGGACGACCCGGCCTTTGGGCCGGTGGTGCTGTTCGGGCGCGGAGGAACGGCGGTGGAGGTCATCAACGACAGGGCGCTGGCCCTGCCGCCGCTCG
The DNA here is from genome assembly GCF_055792805.1 of Microvirga sp. HS2. Lineage (NCBI taxonomy): Bacteria > Pseudomonadati > Pseudomonadota > Alphaproteobacteria > Hyphomicrobiales > Methylobacteriaceae > Microvirga > Microvirga sp. HS2. The sequence goes on along the minus strand of NZ_JBVVAJ010000005.1, from coordinate 217,638 downwards.
ATCTGAAGCTCGCGGACGATCTCATCGCCCGCACCCGCGTGGCGCGCCGTCTCAAGGCGTATCGCGACGTGCCGGCCGCCGACGAGGGGGCCATCGCGCTCACCCTCGTGAAGATCGCGCAGCTCGCTGCCGACGTGCCGGAGGTGCGGGAGCTCGACATCAATCCGCTGCTGGCCGATCACACAGGCGTCATCGCGGTCGATGCCCGCGTGCTCGTGGCTCCCGAGGTCAGGAAGGGGAGCGGCCATCCGCGCTTCGCCGTCAGGCCATACCCGACGGAGTGGGAGCGCACCATCACCCTGCGCAACGGACGCACGGCATTCGTGCGCCCCGTCAGGCCCGAGGACGAGGAGGAGTTCAAGCGCTTCTTCGAGAAGATCACGCCGGAGGATCTGCGCCTGCGCTTCTTCGCGCCGGTCCGCGATTTCAGCCATACCTTCCTCGCGCGCCTGACGCAGCTCGATTACGCCCGCGCGATCGCGTTCGTGGCTTTCGATGGCCAGACCGGGGAGATGATGGGCGCCGTCCGTGTGCACGCGGACGCCAATCACGAGACGGGCGAGTACGGCATCCTCCTGCGCTCCGATCTCAAGGGGATCGGCCTCGGGTGGATCCTCATGCGCCTGATGATCGAATGGGCGAAGGTGGAGGGGCTTCGCGAGGTCGAGGGGCAGGTCCTGCGCGAGAACAGCACGATGCTCGACATGTGCCGCAATCTCGGCTTCTCCGTGCGGATCGATCCCGACGATCCGGAGCTGCGCGTCGTGACGCTTCCCATCGCCTCCATCGAGGAGCCCGGAAAGCTGGCGGATTCACCTTAAATTCGAATGGCTCGCATGCGAAAAGGGCGGTGAAGCGCTCCGGCACTCCACCGCCCTTCGTCGGTTGTCCAGCAAGACCGATGTCAGTCGTCGTCCTTGAGGCCGCCGATATGCTTCTGAGCGTAGAGCTCGACGCCGACCTGCTCGACGAGGGTGAGCTGGGTCTCGAGGAAGTCGATATGGCCCTCCTCGTCGGCCATCAGCTCTTCGAAGAGGTTCTTGGACACCCGGTCGCCGATGCTGTCGCAGTACGCCGCCGCCTCGCCGTAGAGGTTGCGAGCGTCGTATTCGGCCGCGAGGTCGGACTCGAGAATTTCCTGGATGGTCTGGCCGATGCGGAGCGGGTCGAGCACCTGGAGGTTGGCGAAGCCTTCGAGAAAGATGATGCGTTCGATGAAGCGGTCCGCGTGGTGCATCTCCTCGATGGATTCCTTACGCCACGTCTTGGCGAGTTCCTTGTATCCCCAGTCGTCCAGCAGCCGGTAATGAAGCCAGTATTGATTGACCGCCGTCAGTTCGCTGCGCAGGCCGCGATTGAGATACTCGATAACCTTCGGATCACCCTTCATCCTACCCTCACGTCAAAACGGCGACAAAAAACGTCGAACCTTCCTTAGAGGATTTAGGAACTAGGGTGAAACCCCCTTTGTTCAAAGGTGAGGTTCCGCGGCCACTTTTTCGAGAGAGGCGGGGCAGCAGCCCCGCTGGCACGCGGCGACCGGAGCATCGCCCGCATCGGCGAGCGCCTTGTCCATGATGTCCCGGATCGTCCGGGCGCAGCGGCCGCAATTCGGGCTGCAGCCAAGACAGCGGTAGACCTGCGCGGGGGAACGCGGGCAGTCGGGCCCGGGCTTCATGCAGGCTTTCACATCGCCGTCGGAGAGAACGTTGCAGGAGCAGACGATCATTGGTTTTTCTAGTTTAGAACTATTAAAAACTATGTTTGATTTCAAACACTTAGCTGAAATGCCCAGCGTGCGCCAGTCCTCGAGGGCGCGCGAAGTTGTCACGCTGGCTTGAGAATCCGTCAGTCCAGGCGGCGGAACAAGCCAGGATAATTCCGTACGAACCCGTCCTCATCGACCGGCAGATCGGCGGTGAAGCCGCTCTCGGGACTTTCGAAACGGTAGAGGGAGCCAGGTTCGAGCGCCGTGTAGCGCTGGGTGCGGGCCGAGACGCTCAGGTCGGGAACGGCGATGTAGCACAGGCGAATGTCGACAGCCTGTCCGGCGGCCCATTCGAGGCGGCGGATCGGCAGGGTGTTGGTCAGAGGCGTGGCCTGGATATCCACGTCGATGCAGCCCTGAAGCTCGGGCTGGGGCTTGCCGTCCTCGGTCCAGGCGCCTTGCCCGTTGCTCTCCAGGTCCAGGCTCCGTCCGGATGTGGTCTGGAGATGAACCGCCTTGGTCCTCCAGGCGGAATCCACCCACAGCCGGTAGTGAAGACCGAATTTCGCGCCTCCCTCCCGACCGATGATGACGCCGGAGATCGTGAGGCCGCCGTCGGCGGGGCGTATATCGGCGTGTTCCAGTCCTGCTTCGCTCCCGTCCCAGGACGACCAGCGGAGCGTGCGGAAGATCAGGGGGCGAGACGACATGGAGGCCTCCAAGCTGCGCAGTACAAGAATACGCCGCCGCGCAGCCTTTGCGAGTCCGCCTTTTTACTCCCGCACAACCACCACATGCACCCGCCGGGGACCGTGGGCGCCGAGCAGCAGGGTCTGCTCGATGTCGCCGGAGCGGGAAGGGCCTGTGATCCAGTTCACCGTTCGCGGCATGCTGCCTTTGCCGAAGGAAAAGCGCACCCGGTTCCAGACGGATTCGTAGTCGCTCGCGATATCCTTGGCCGAGACCACGATGATGTGGTTGTCCGGCAGGAAGTTGAGGGTGGAGGGGTTCTCCGGCCCCGAGATCATGGCGAGCGTGCCGGTCTCGGCCACGCCGCCGAAGGCATGGCTGACGGCGTTGAGGTCTCCCCCCTGGCTCGGCCCATGCGAGATCTCCAGGGTCGTCTCACCCCAAGGCATGGCCTTCAGGCGAGGATCCTCGCCCATGCGCAGGGTCGCCGGCAGGTTGTGACCGCGCAGGAACAGCGCGATGGATTGCGGCACCTCCGCGGGAGAGGCCACCTCCGTCACGGTGGCGAGGGACGCCTCGGCCATGGTCTTGAACAGCGCGATGCGCTCCTCGCCGGAAACCTGTCCGCGCGCGGGGATCACGCCCTTGGGTGACCGTTCGAGGCGGTCCTGCACGATCTGCCTGCGGATCGTCTCGTTGCCGTTCACACCCAGAGAACGGCGAATGCTGGCGAAAATCTCGTCACGGGCGCTCATGCGGCTCGTCCTTTACGCTCACGCTTCCAGCGCGCCTGGAACGTCTCCCCCTGGGGCGCCGGGAAATCACGGTACTTCGTCCAGCCCTTCGCGAGCGGCAGCCAGGAGAAGCGGCCGCGCTGGCGTCCGGCGAGACCGAGGGTCGCCATGGCGGCGCGCGTCGCGAGGCGATAGAGGGCAGGGCGCCTTGCGAAGAAGCCCCAGAGGCTCAGGCCCGAGCGCACGGAGGCGGGAGAAAGGTGGCGCTCGAATTCCCGCTCGCGCCAGTGGCGCATGAGCTTCGGCAGCGGAATGCGCACAGGGCACACGCTCTCGCAGCGTCCGCAGAAGGTGGAGGCGTTGGGCAGGTGGCCCGCTTTGTCGACTCCGATGAGAGACGGGGTGAGGACCGCGCCCATGGGGCCGGGATAGACCCAGCCATAGGCGTGCCCGCCCACCGCATGATAGACGGGGCAATGGTTCATGCAGGCGCCGCAACGGATGCAGCGCAGCATCTCCTCGAAGCTGGTGCCCAGCATGGAGGAGCGCCCGTTGTCGATGATCACCACATGGTAGTTCTCGGGGCCGTCCGCATCGCCGGGGCGGCGCGGGCCGGTAGAGAAGGTGGTGTAGACCGACATCTCCTGGCCCGTGGCCGAGCGCGCGAGAACGCGCAGCAGCTGGCTCGCGTCTTCCAGCGTCGGCACCAGCTTCTCGATGGACGCGAGAGCGATGTGCGTCTTCGGCAGGATCTGCGTGAGATCGCCGTTTCCTTCATTGGTGACGATGATCGACGTGCCGGTCTCCGCCACCAGGAAGTTCGCTCCCGTGATGCCGACATCCGCCGCGAGGAAGCGCTCGCGCAGGACGGCGCGCGCCTCGGTCAGCAGCTGCACGGGCTCGGAGAGATCGCGCTTCGCATCGAGATGCGTGTGAACGCGGCGAAAATCCTGCTCAACCTGGGTGGCGTTGAGGTGCACGGCAGGAGCGATGATGTGGCTCGGCAGCTCGTTGCGCAGCTGGATGATGTATTCGCCGAGATCCGTCTCGACGGGCTTGATGCCGTGGGCTTCGAGATAGTGATTGATCTCGATTTCCTCGGAGATCATCGACTTGCCCTTCGTGACCGTCTTCGCGCCCGCATCGCGGCAGATCGTCAGGATGATCTCGCGGGCCTCCTCGGCATTGCGGGCGAAATGCACATGGCCGCCGGAATCCTTCACCTTTTTCTCGTAGGCTTCGAGGTAGAGGTCGAGATGTTCGAGCGTGTGGTTCTTGATGTCGCGCGCGGAATCCCGCAGGGCCTCGAACTCGGGGAGCTTGTCGGCGGCGGCCTGCCGCTTGTCGATAAAGCCCTGCTTCACGTTGCCCAGCGCTTTCTGGAGCTGGTCATCGTGCAGCGCCCGGGCTGCATTCTGCTTGAACTGAGGGGACGTGGTGTGAACGGTCATACAGCCTAGCCTTGGCAAGAATACGGCTTTTATGCTTCTGACTGCATATAGAAGAAAAAGCCGCCGCTGTAAAAGCGGCGGCACTCTATGTGTCTTCAATGAAGGCTCTATGCTACTCGTGAGCTCTATCCAACGACCAGGAAGTCATTGTAGCTCAACAGTAGACCCTTGCTGAGTTGGGCGAACTTGATTTGCTTCTGTGATCCATTTCCGTCAGGGTCGTAATAAAGATCGCCGCTTTTATCATTATAGATAATGTGTTGATCTTTGTTGTTGGCCTTTTGGCCTAGGTGGAATTGCGCCTTGAGCAATTTGCCGAATGGAATTTCGGGAAGATCCGGATCCAATTGGGGACGTACTTGCTTGAAGATGCTCCTTGAGAGATAGATCAGATCACTGGCATCGTCCTTGCCATGAAGGGCGTCGAAGGTCTGGAAATCCTTGATCGTGTCAACATCCTTTCCGATTTTCGTATCGAAAACGAATGTATCGCTGCCACTCCCGCCAATGAGCACGTCGCTCCCAGTTCCTCCATACAGCTGATCATCGCCCTGCCCCCCGGAGAGGAGGTCGTCGCCGGCATTACCCTTCAGCTGATTGACTCCGTTGTTCCCGGTGAAGCGATCCTTACCCGAGCCGCCAACCAGGTTCTCGATGCTGACGAGTTTGTCGTAGCCGTAACCCGTGTTCTGTGCCGCCGTGATCGTCAGGTTGGCGGTGGCGCCTATCTTTCCTGAAAAGCGAACTGTGTTTAAGCCGGCCTCGTTGCCAAGGAGCGTATCGTTTCCGAATCCTCCTTCAAGTGTGCTGTCGCTCAATCCGCCACCCAGGATATTGTTGCCGTTGTTGCCGATGAGGACGGCCCCGGATACGGCATACTCGAACGAGTCCTGAACGATGACATTCTCGATGTCGATGAATGTATCGAGGCCATATCCTGTGTTCTGAGCCGTCGTTTTCGTCAGATCAACAGTGATGGGATTAGAGGTTTGAGCGCTGGAGACGAAGAGTACGGTATCGATCCCGCTCCCACCGTTATAGACATCGTTGCCGTAACCGGCCTCTGTCGGCACTTCCTGTCCAAGAAAGGTTTCATCGCCGGCACCTCCAAGGGCGGTATCATCTCCCGACCCCATGTCGATGTGGCCGCTCGCAAAGCCGAAGCGGCCGTCGTAGATATCCGCTCCGTCATCGAGGCGAATGGAGCCATGAATCGTTCCTTTGTTCTCGATCAACTCCCTGATGATCGAGCCCTCGATTGCCGTATCGCCTTCTATGGTCCCCGTGTTGCGTACGACGAGCCCGTATCCAAGGGGCGATTGGGTCCCTTCCTCAAACCGGAACTGATGTTTGATGCCATATTCCAGGCCTGAGATCCTACCCGAATTCACGATCTCGTTGCCGTGGCCTGCCGCCGATATTCCGATCCCGGCGGACTGGATCGTGCCAGAGTTCGAAACCACATTGTCACCGACGAGACCGCGCTCACTGATGTGAGCGCCCAGGCGAAGCCCGGCTAATGCGCCGTAAACAAATCCTGAGGCGCCGATGTTTATTTTGCTCGTGCCCCAATTGCTGCTGAGGCCGTTGGCCTGAACGCTATAGATGGAGCCATTGATCATCATTTTATCCAGTGAGCCATCCGAGTTGATCGCATCCATGCCGATCGCGTCGGCCATAAGCGATGCTCCGGGGGTCAGGAAAACGGCTTCCTCTCCAAACAGGTTGATCAGGTGGGGACCCGCCGTCACAGGAAGAGGCGTGTTCGGGGCAATGAAATAGTAGGTCATAAAGTGGTCCTTCCAAATTGGCTTCTTTCGGAGCGTATCCGTTAGTCGCGAAGCCAATATACGGGAGGTAATTATCACTTTACAACGTAACAATTTTGATCTTCTGGAAGATTTAATATAACATATTGTAGTATTGCAGGAAAATAAACCCTATTGCTTATAGGCCTAAATTCTTACTTGTTGCTGTCTCCGTACCCGCTAAAGATGAACTGGGACGTTGTTGGTAGGTCGAAGGGCAAGGCCCGATATACCCCTTCATCTTGTAAAGAGCCTTTGCAGCTCAGGCCTCGCCATGCAGCATCCTATACTCTGACGCCCTTCAGTTCTTGAGCGCCGCATTCTTGGCGAGGCCGATGGCCGGCTCGTCCGTCATGTTGGCGAGAATCTCGGCCACGTGCCGCACCTCGACGGGCTTGCCATCGCGGCTGAGCTTGCCCGCCATGTTCATGAGGCAGCCGAGGTCGCCTGCGAGCAGGGTCGGCGCACGGGTGTCTTCCACGTTCCTGGCCTTGGCGTCGACGATGGCGCCGGAGATGTCGCTGTACTTGACGGCGAAGGTGCCTCCGAAGCCGCAGCATACGTCGCTGTCGTTCATCTCGACGAGAGTCAGGCCTCTGACGCTGGACAGGAGCATGCGCGGCTGGGTCTTCACCCCGAGCTCCCGAAGGCCGGAGCAGGAATCGTGATAGGTCACGGTGCCATGATAGGACGCATCGACCTGGGTGATCCCGAGCACGTCCACGAGGAAGCTCGTCAGCTCATAGGTCTTGGCGGCCAGGGCGCTGGCCTTCGCGCGCCAGTTCGGATCTTCCTCGAACAGTTCCGGATAATGTTTCCGGATCATGCCGGCGCAGGACCCGGAGGGGGCGACGACATAATCGAAATCCTGGAAGGTCTCGATGATCCGCATGGCCAGGTCCCGGGTGGTGCCCCGGTCGCCTGAATTGTAGGCGGGCTGGCCGCAGCAGGTCTGAACCGGCGCGTCGACGATGCAGCCCGCATCCTCCAGGAGTTTCACGGCGGCAAAGCCCACGGAGGGGCGCATCAGGTCGACGAGGCAGGTCACGAAAAGGCCGACCCGGGGGCTCCCGGATCGGCTGGAGGGCACGGCGCTCATTGAGAGACCTTTTGACCCTGAGCGTCGAACTGCTTCAAATAGGCGATGAGATCGTTGATCTTCTGCTCGTCCTTGAGACCCGCGTAGATCATCTTGGTGCCCGGGACTTTCGCCTTGGGGTTCTGGATATATTCGCGGAACGTCGCCTCGTCCCAGGTCAGGCCGGAATTCTTGTTGGCCGGCGAATAGTTATAACCTTCGACCGATCCGGAGTGTCGTCCGATGACGCCGTTCAGCTCGGGGCCGACGGCGTTCTTGGCGTTCGGGCCGATCTGATGGCAGGCGCGGCACTGGGCGAAAACTTTTTCGCCGGCAGCGGCGTCCTGCGCCTGGGCCTGAGCGAGCCCGGTGAGCAGGATGGCGGCAGAGAGAACCAAGGAACGCATCAAAAACTCCTTTTCTGGACCGATGTCCCACCTTAGAGGGGCTCTACATTATTGGAAAAATCCCTCAAGGCCAGCTACCTTGTGGAGAAGGATAATTATGCCATGAAAGCAGCCGGACAACGCCAAGGGAGGGTTTCATGACCATCGCATTTCCCAAGCCGGACGAGGCGATTCTGGCTCGCCGCAAGGAAATTATCGAGGGATTGGGGCGACTTGTCGCGTCGGAGGCCCTCATCGTTTCCGAGGACGAACGCCGGGCGTTCGAGACCGATGGCCTGACAGCCTACCGGCAGATGCCGCTCGCCGTGGTGCTGCCATCCTCGACGGAGGAAGTTTCGGCCGTGATGCGCTTCTGCCATGAGAACGGCGTGAAGGTGGTGCCTCGCGGGGCAGGGACCTCGCTCTGCGGCGGGGCGATTCCTCAGCCGGACGCCATCGTTCTCGGCGTCGCCAAGATGAACCGCGTGCTCGATGTCGATTTCGAGGGCCGGGCGGCCCGGGTGCAATCCGGCATCACCAATCTCGGCATCAGCCAGGCCGTGGCCTATGAGGGTTTCTTCTACGCTCCCGACCCGTCGAGCCAGCTCGCCTGCACAATCGCCGGCAACATCGCCATGAATTCCGGCGGGGCGCATTGCCTGAAATACGGCGTGACCACCAACAACCTGCTCGGCGTCACTCTGGTGATGCTCGACGGCTCGGTGGTGGAGATCGGCGGCGAACATCTCGACAGCCCGGGCTACGATCTTCTCGGCCTCATCTGCGGGTCGGAAGGCCAGCTCGGCGTCGTCACCGAAGCCGTGGTGCGCATCCTTCGCGCGGCGGAAGGCGCGCGTCCGGCCCTGTTCGGTTTCGCATCGGTGGAGGATGCGGGCGCCTGCGTGGCAGCGATCATCGGCGCGGGAATCATCCCGGTGGCGCTCGAATACATGGACAAGCCCGCCATCCAGATCTGCGAGGCCTTCGCCCATGCGGGCTATCCGCTCGACGTGGAGGCCATGCTCATCGTGGAGGTCGAAGGATCCGACCAGGAGATCGACGACATGCTCCGGCGCATCGTCGCGATCGCGGAGCCCTTCAAGCCGAAGACCATCAAGGTGTCGCAGTCGGAAGCCGAAAGCGCCGCGATCTGGAAGGGTCGCAAGTCGGCGTTCGGCGCGACCGGCCGCGTGGCCGATTACATCTGCATGGACGGAACGATCCCCACGGGCCAGCTGCCCTACGTGCTCAGGCGCATCGACGAGATCGCTAAATCCTATGGCCTCGGCGTCGCCAACGTGTTCCATGCGGGCGACGGCAATCTGCACCCGCTCGTCATGTTCAACACGAATGTGCCGGGCGAGATGGAGAAGGCCGAAAAGGCCGGTGAGGACATTCTCAGGCTCTGCGTCGAGGTCGGCGGCTGCCTCACGGGCGAGCACGGCGTCGGCATCGAGAAGCGCGATCTCATGACCTGCCAGTTCAACGACGTCGATCTCGCCCAGCAGATGCGCGTGCGCGGCGTCTTCGATCCGCACTGGCTGCTCAACCCCGCCAAAGTGTTCCCCCTGGAAGGAAGGCTCGCTGCGTGACCACCCATCTCCCCCGTGACGAGCAGGACGCCGCCGCGATCATCCAAGGCGCCTCCGAAAAGGGCATTCTGCTCAGCCTCTCCGGCCAGAACACGAAAGCCGAGATGGGTCGTCCCAATCAGACCGACGCCTCGATCTCGTCGGGTGCGATGACCGGCATCACGCTCTACGAGCCCGCCGAGATGGTGATTTCCGCAAAAAGCGGCACGCCTTTATCCGAGGTGGTGCGCACGCTCGCCGAGAAGGGACAGGAATTGCCCTTCGAGCCGATGGATTACCGTCCCTTGCTCGGCACGAAGGCGGAGCCCACCATCGGCGCGGTGGCGGCCATGAACATCTCGGGCCCGCGCCGCATCATGGCGGGTGCCGCCCGGGACAGTCTCATCGGCGTGCGCTTCGTCAACGGCCGGGGTGAGGTGGTGAAATCGGGCGGGCGCGTGATGAAGAACGTCACCGGCCTCGATCTCGTCAAGCTCATGGCCGGTTCCTGGGGGACGCTCGGCTTCCTCACGGAAGTGACGTTCAAGGTGCTGCCGAAGCAGGAGCGCATGGCGACGCTGGTGCTGCGCGGCCTCAAGGATGCTCAGGCCGTGGAGGCGCTCTCGCAGGCGCTCGGCTCACCCTTCGACGTGACGGGCGCGGCGCATATTCCGGCTCGCAACCGGCAGGGGGCGAGCACGGTGATCCGGCTCGAAGGCTTCTCCGTTTCGGTCGATTACCGCCTTGGCGAGCTGCGCCGCCTGCTCAAACACTTCGGCGTCTCCACGGACATCCTGGAGGGAAGGGGGGCGGAGGCGGTCTGGCAATCCCTGCGCGACGCCACCCTGCTGACGGACGGCGCCGACCGCGCGATCTGGCGTGTTTCGACGGCGCCCACGAAGGGTCCCGAATTCATGAAGCGCATCGCGCAGTCACTCGACGCGCAATGGTTCTACGATTGGGGCGGCGGCCTCATCTGGATTTCGACGCCCGTCGACGACGACGCGGGCGCTTCCGTCCTCCGGGAGGCGACGCGGGCGCTCGGTGGCCATGCCACTCTCGTGCGTGCGCCTGCCGAGACGCGCTCGGCCGTCGATGTGTTCGAGCCTCAGAACGAGACTCTGATGACGCTCACGAAAGGCATCAAGGCTTCCTTCGATCCGGCGGGGATCCTCAATCCGGGGCGCATGTATGCAGGCGTCTGAGATGAGCGGGGCAGCCGCGCTGAACCCCGCCGCGGCTAAGAGCCCGGTGAGACCCGCCGTTTATGCGGCTCTGGCCGTCGCGCTCGTCGCGCTGACCGCCGCGATCCTCTTCGCCATGGGCCGCACGCCGATCTGCAAATGCGGATACGTGGAGCTCTGGCATGGCGTCGTGCGCGATTCCGGCAATTCCCAGCACCTGACGGATTGGTACACGCCCTCTCACGTCATTCACGGCTTCCTGTTCTATCTGGGCACCTGGATCATCGGGCGCCTGAGGGGAAAACCACTGCCGCTCGGTGTGGCGCTCCTTCTCGCGCTCGGGGTGGAGGCGGCATGGGAGATCGTCGAGAACACCAACATGGTGATCGACCGCTACCGTGCGACGAATATCGCTCTCGACTATTACGGCGACAGCGTCATCAATTCGGTGTCGGATCTTTTAGCCATGATCCTCGGATTTTTCCTGGCTCGAGCCTTCCCGGTCTGGCTGACGATTGCCGCAGCCGTGCTGATGGAACTGTTCGTCGGATACTGGATCCACGACAACCTCGCCCTGAATATCATCATGCTGATCCACCCGGTCGAGGCTATCAACCGGTGGCAATCGGCGATCTGAGATAAAGCGATGCAAACCAATTTCACGCCTGAGCAGCTCAAGGACCCCGCGACGGCCTCGTCGGAGAAGATTCTCCGCACCTGCGTCCATTGCGGCTTCTGCACGGCAACCTGCCCAACCTATCTGCTTCTCGGCGACGAACTCGATTCGCCGCGTGGGCGCATCTATCTCATCAAGGACATGCTGGAGAGCGGCAAACCCGCCTCGGCGGAGGTCGTAAAACATATCGACCGCTGCCTCTCGTGCCTGTCCTGCATGACCACCTGTCCGTCCGGCGTGCATTACATGCACCTCGTCGATCATGCCCGCTCCTATATCGAGGCCACCTATACGCGCCCCGGACACGACCGGTTTCTGCGCGGGCTGCTCGCGCGCGTCCTGCCTTATCCGAACCGCTTCCGCGCCGCCCTGGGTGCGGCGTTGCTGGTAAAGCCCTTCAAGGGATTGATCGGCGCGCTGCCCTTCTTCGGGAATCGCCTCCGCGCGATGATCGAGCTGGCTCCGGCCAGGGTGCCGGCCCGTTCTCCCCTGGACCAGCCGGGCACTTTCAAGGCTGAAGGGGAGCGGCGCGCCCGCGTGGCCATCCTGTCCGGCTGCGCCCAGCCGGTGCTCAAACCCGGCTTCAACCAGGCCGCCATCCGCCTCCTCAACCGGCATGGGGTGGAGGTGGTCCAGCCGAAGGGGGAGGGCTGCTGCGGCGCGCTTGTCCATCACATGGGGCGCGACGAGCAGGGGCATGAACTCGCCAAGCGCAATATCGACGTCTGGATCGCCGAAATGGACGGGGATGGGCTCGACGCCATCATCATCACGGCCTCCGGCTGCGGCACCACGATCAAGGATTACGGCTTCATGTTCCGGAACGATCCGGTCTATGCCGAGAAGGCGGCTCGGGTTTCCGCGATCGCCAAGGACATCACCGAATACGCCATGTCCCTCGACCTGATCGAACCGGTGCGGGAAACCGACCTGGTTGTGGCCTATCACTCCGCATGCTCCATGCAGCACGGCCAGGCCATCCGCACGGAACCCAAGACCCTGCTGAAGAAGGCGGGCTTTACCGTGAAGGATGTGCCGGAAGGCCACATCTGCTGCGGCTCGGCGGGCACCTACAACCTGCTCCAGCCCGAGATCGCCGCGCAGCTCAGGGCCCGGAAGGTCGCCAATATCGAGCGCACGAAGCCCGATCTGATCGCCACCGGCAATATCGGCTGCATGACCCAGATCGGCCAGGGAACGGAGATCCCCATCGTCCATACGGTCGAGCTCCTCGATTGGGCAACAGGCGGGCCGATGCCGGAAACCTTGGAAAAGACAGACCTCAAGAACCGTCTGTCCCGGCCCCTGGCCGTTGCGGCCGAGTGAAACCGCCGCATCTCGTGAAATGAAATTTCGTTTCCAATGGAGGTGACTCTGGGGTAAAAGATGCCGGAATGTGATCATGAGTGCGAAGGGGCGGCCCCATGTCTTCGGGTTGGACGTCTTTCAGGAACCGTTTCGGCAACAAGAAGCCGCAGGACGAGGCCATCAATGTCCTGCCTGTCCAGCGTGACGTAGCGGCATCGGCAGCCTCCGCTGCGCCGCAGGAGAAGGCGGAGCCGATTGTCGTTCGTCCGAACACCGCCCTCGATTCCGTGGGCCAGAAGAACGAGCTGATCCGCGTCCGTTTCGCCAACATGATCGACCGGCTCGAGGAGATCCGCAGCCTCAAGGAGGATTTCGCGCTCCTGAGCGAGCCGGTGAACGACCTGATCCGCAGTTATCCGCAGCTCCAGTCCCGCCTGCTGGAGACGGAGGCCGTGCTCAGGCAGGAGACCGAGACCACCGTATCGCTCCGCCGCGAGCTGCACGACCTCAACACGTTCCATGCCCGCACCATGGACGATCTCGCCGCGACGGTGTCGCAGCTGCGCAAGGCCGAGTCCAGGACCCGGGAGCAGGAATCCTACATCGAGGATCTGCGCCTCAGCGTGAAGGACAAGGAGGCGACGGTCGCCGATCTCGAGAACCAGCTCGCCATCGAGACAGAGCGCGCCCGCAACATCACGGAAGAGAACCAGGCCCTGCGCTTGGAGGCGCAGGAGGCCGACCAGACCGTCGCCCGCGCCGAGCGGGAGCTCATCGAGACCCGTGAGCGCAACGGTCTTCTCGATCACGAGGTGAAGCGCCTGCAGAAAGTGGCGGAGGAGCAGAATTACCGTCTCTCCAGCCTCACGAACCGCTATGGCGAGCTGGAGACCCAGCTGGAGGCCACCCGCCAGCGCGCCTCGGAGCTCGAGACCAAGCTGATGGCCGAGCAGGTGCTGCGCCAGCGGCTCGAAACCCAGCTCGATTCCGAGCGCTCCTCGCACCAGACCGACCTCTCGGCGCTCGACATGAAGATCGAGGGGCTCAACTCGCGCCTCGGCGCCACGGACAAGATCCTGGCTCATACCCGCGACCAGCTGCGCGACAAGAACGCGGCGCTTCGTGGCGTCGAGCGCAATCTCAAAGAGACCACCATCGAGAAGAACACCCTCGATCGCCGCCTAGAGGCGACCCAGCAGGAGGTCGAGCGTCAGGTGGCCATGGTCAACGAGCTTCAGCGCTCGCGCATCGAGCTGCAGGAGCGCGTCGAAATGCTCAACAAGGCCATTGCCGCCAAGGACTTCCAGATCGAGAGCTCGGACAACAAGCTCGCGAGCCTCAGCGAGCGCATCGACCAGCTCACCAAACGCTTCGAGCAGGAGCGCAACACCCTGGAGGCCGCCAATCGCCGCCTCACGGAAGAGCTTCAGAACGAGAAGGCCGAGCGGTCTCTCGTACAGGGCGCGCTCGAAATCGCCCGCGAAAGCCGCATCAAGATTCAGAAGAAGTACATTGCGCTTCGCAAGAAAACCCGGCTCGACTCGCAGGAGGAGGATGCCGGCCTCGTCGACGAGGAAGAGGTCGAGACGAATGTCCATCCGCTGAAATCGGCGGACGGCGAATGACGAACCGAAAGGCCCCGCCGGAGCGGGGCTTTTTCTTGAGCATTCCACCCTTCGCCTCTTGAGCGGTTGCGCGAATTGCGGTCTGTCCTATCTCGCTTCATCTCCCTGAGGCTCGGCATCGTCGCTGAAGCCCGGACAATCATGCGAGAAGGACAAGACCGATGGCCCAGCATCCTGCAATCGCGCCGAACCGCGTCGCCGTCATCACCGGAGCGGCGAGCGGCATCGGCCTTGCCGCAGCCAAGCGTTTTGCCCAGCTTGGCATGAAGGTCTGCCTGGCCGACCTGCCCGGCGAGGCGCTGGAGCGCGCCGCCGGAGAGGTGGCCGTAATCGGCGGCTCTCAGAACGTGCTCGCGGTTCCCACCGATGTCGGCCGCCGTGAGGACGTGGAGGCGCTGAGGGACAAGGTGACGGCCGCCTTCGGCGAGGTCGCGGTGCTGATGAACAACGCGGGCACGGAAGGCGGAGGCCAGGTCTTCGGCGATCCGCAGCGCTGGCAGGCCATTCTTCAGACCAATCTCTGGGGCGTTCTCAATGGCGTGCAGGTCTTCGCCCCCGCCATGGTCGAGCAGGGCACGCCTTGCGCCATCATCAATACGGGCTCGAAACAGGGCATCACCACCCCGCCTGGGGATACCGCCTACAATGTGTCCAAGGCCGGCGTTAAGGTCGTGACGGAAGCCCTGGCCCATGAGTTGCGCAACAGGCCGGGATGCCACGTGACGGCGCATCTTCTGATCCCCGGCTTCGTGTTCACGGGCTTCACCCGGGCGAGGGGCGTCACGGAGAAGCCTGCCGGAGCTTGGAGCCCCGAACAGGTCATCGATTTCCTGCTCCCGGCCCTGGAGCGAGGCGATTTCTACGTGCTCTGTCCCGACAACGAGACGACCCGCGCGATGGACGAGAAGCGGATCCGCTGGGCCGCAGGGGACATCGTCGAGAACCGTCCCGCCCTGTCCCGGTGGCACCCTGATTTCAAGGACGCCTTCGCGAAGGCGATGGAGGAAAAATGAGCGGCTCGTTCGATCCATCGGCCTTCCGCGTCCGGATAGGGGCGCTTCTCGACCGCCATGCCCGCGCCTTCGGCAGCGCGGGTGAACGGCACGCCGTGCTGCGCCGGCAGATCGAGGCCGGGGATGCCATTCACAGCCGGTCCACGTTTCCCGGCCATGTCACCACATCGGCCTTCATCCTCGACCCGCCGGGCTGTCGGGTTCTGCTGATCCACCATCGGTCCCTGGCCCGGTGGCTGCAGCCGGGCGGGCATTACGAGGCGCCCGAAAGCCTGGAAGAAGCCGCCATGCGGGAGGCCTTCGAAGAGACGGGCGTGGAGGGGCTGACCCTCGATCCCTGGCACGGCGAGGCCGGCCTGCCGATCGACATCGACAGCCATCTCATTCCCGCTCGCCCACACAAAGGGGAGCCGGAGCACTGGCACCATGACATCCGCTACGTCCTGCGGGCGGAGGAGGGCGGCCTGCGCCCCGACCTGTCCGAGGTGCACGGCGCCGAATGGCGCGACGTGGCGGAGCTGGACCTGATTGCGCCCGAGGCTCTGGGGAATATGTGCAGGCTCGGCCTTGCCCGCCTCTAACAAAACACGAGGCCTTTCTTACATGGAAATCACATGATCCATGCGCGAAGGAGGTTTGCCATGAACGATCAGGAGCGTGAGGTCATCACCGATATCTTCCGACGGCTCGAACAGGTGGCGAACCAGCCGCGCGATCCGGAAGCGGAGCGCTTCATCGCCGACAGGATCCGCCAGCAGCCCTATGCACCCTACGCCATGGCGCAGGCGATCTTCGTGCAGGAGCAGGCCCTGGCGAGGCTCCAGGCCGAGAACGACCAGCTGCGCGCCGAGCTCGATCACCTCAGCCGACAGCCGCAGCAGGGCGGGATTCTGTCGGGCATCTTCGGCGGCGGCGCTCGTCCGCCGGAGCCGGCCTATAACGAGCCGCCCCCGCGGCGCGCCTCGCCCTGGGGCGCTCCCCAGCCGACACAACAGCCGCCCTATGGAATGCCTCCTCAATCTCAGGGTCCCTGGGGTGGCGGCATGATGCAGCCGCGCGGCGGCGGGTTTCTGCAGAGCGCGCTCTCGACGGCGGCTGGCGTTGCCGGCGGCATGATGATCGCCAACGCGCTGTCGCATGCTTTCGGCGGTGAGGAGAATGCGGCGGGCGGGCAGTCCTCTCTCGCGGATCTCGGCAACGATCAGAGCGGAAACACGGATTTCGCCGGCATTACGGATTCCCTTTACGATAAACCTTCGGAAAACCGCGACGACTTCTCCGATTTCGGCGGGGATGCCGGAGACGACGGCGACTGGACCTGAACAGGGATCCGCGCCTTCGCCTCAGCGGCCTTGAACGTGAATGGCCGGGTCAAGCCCGGCCATGACGATGATCTAAAGGGAGACGTGCTCAGATCACGATGACGGCGGTGCCGACCTTCACGCGGCTGTAGAGATCCACCACGTCCTCGTTGAGCATGCGGATGCAGCCGGAGGAAACGGCCTGGCCGATGGTGTGCGGCTCGTTCGTGCCGTGAATGCGATAGAGCGAGGAGCCGAGATAGAGCGCCCGCGCCCCGAGCGGATTGTCGATTCCGCCCTTCATGTAGCGCGGCAGGTCGGGGCGGCGCTTGAGCATGTCCGACGGCGGACGCCAATCGGGCCATTCGCGTTTCATCGAGACGGTCTTGCGGCCCGCCCATTCGAAGCCGGGGCGTCCGACGCCGATACCGTAGCGGATCGCGCGCCCGTCGGCCTGCACCAGGTAGAGGAACTTGTCGTTTGTATCGACGACGATCGTGCCGGGCTTCTCGGCGCCGCGATAGGACACGATCTGCCGTTGGAATTCCGGCGAGATGGCATAGTCGATGCTGTTGTCGTAGCCGGGATCAGAATAGGTCTGCGGCAGGCCCGCGACCTGAGTGCCGGAGCGCACGGAGCCCGTAGCATAGGGATCCGCGCCGCGCGTCGCCGGACGCGTGACGAGCGGGTAGGTCTCGCGATACCCATCCTGCGTGCGGGCATAGGGATAGTCGTATTCCGGCGCAATGTATGTATTGCCGTAGTAAGACCCGCCCCCATAGACCGACTGAGCCGATCCGGAAGATGGCATGAGGGCGAGAAGCAGCATTGCGGAGCAAGGGATCCAGGCGCGCATCGAAGTATCCTGTTTGTCGTTGTTGCGCTTATTAAACGACAAGCGCGGCTTTTGTTTCCATCGACTTTGTTTTGCCTGTGCGCCGGCACCGATCAGGCTTTTCTGTCGACAGCGAGAAAGGAAGGATGAAGCGGCATTTGAATTGCGCTAAGAGCTTCATTCTTCTGCGAAGGCCGCCATCCCGGGGGCTCGCGCCTCACATCGTCGTGATTACATGCAATACGGTCCGGCCGTTCGGGCTGCCGCGGGCATCGCGGTGCTTTCCATCATGGATGCGGTCATCAAAGGGATGTCCGCCCATTACCCGACCCTCCAGGTCACCTTCCTGCGCTTCGCCTGCGGAACCATTATCGCCACGGGCGTGGTCGCGGCGATGCGTCCGGGCTGGCCGAGCCGCGAGACGGTGCAGGCGAACCTGTTGCGATCCGTCATCGCCGTCGTCACGGCGGCGTGCTTCTTTTATGCGCTGGGCAAGCTGCCCCTGGCAGAGACCCTCGTCCTGTCGTTCCTCGCACCCATGTTCATCGCGTTCTTCGGGGTGCTTCTGCTGAAGGAGCGGGTGGATCCGAGGATCATCGCGGCCATCGCCATCGGATTCGGCGGCACGCTCGTGGTGGTCCTCGGGCAGACGGAGGAGGCTTCGGCGGCCCGCTCCTGGCTGGGTGTCGGCGCAGCCCTGGCGTCGGCGATCACCTATGCCTTGAGCCTCGTTCTGCTGCGCCAGCGGGCCCAGCGCGACAAGTTCCTGCACATCGTCTACTTCCAGAATGCCGGTCCGGCCGCCCTGGCTCTGCCCTTCGGCCTCTGGGCCTGGCAGCCCATGGACCTCGCCCATCTGGCCTGGTTCATGCTGATGGGCGTGCTCGGCGTCATCGGCCATGTCCTGATGGCGACGGCCTATGCCAAGGCGGAAGCGGCCCGGCTCGCGCCTCTGGAATACACCGCTCTCATCTGGGCGGTTCTGATCGGCTACGGGGTCTTCGGCGAGATCCCCACCTGGGCGACCCTCGGGGGAGGGCTCCTCATCGTCGCCGCGGCCCTGCTCACTAGTCGCCGGTAGCCGTCGCGGCGAGGGGAGCGGGCGAAAGCCCTCGACGGTCGACATGTAACACGATGACTCGACCTTTGCGTGCCTTGACTCCTTGCGAGGACCTCCTTATCTCGCCAACAGTGTTAGCACTCGCCTCTGGACAGTGCTAACAGGGATAAGACCAGGGCGCGGCCATCGGGGCTGCGTCAACCGTCAAAGGGGAAGTTCCATGAAGTTCCGTCCGCTGCACGACCGTGTCGTCGTCCGCCGCATCGAGGCCGAAGAGAAGACGGCCGGCGGCATCATCATCCCGGATACGGCCAAGGAAAAGCCGCAAGAGGGCGAAGTCGTCGCCGTCGGCCCCGGCGCCCGCGATGAGAACGGCAAGGTCGCTGCTCTCGATGTGAAGGCCGGTGACCGCGTTCTGTTCGGCAAGTGGTCCGGCACCGAGGTGCGTATCGACGGTCAGGATCTCCTGATCATGAAGGAATCCGACATCATGGGCATCGTCGGCTGATCGGCCGGGCGAACCCGTCACACGATTTCCAATTTAACTGGAGGCTGAGCCCATGGCTGCCAAAGACGTTAAGTTTTCTTCCGAAGCCCGCGAAAAGATGCTGCGCGGCGTCGATATCCTCGCCGATGCGGTGAAGGTGACCCTCGGCCCGAAGGGCCGCAACGTGGTGATCGAGAAGTCCTTCGGCGCTCCGCGCATCACGAAGGACGGCGTGTCGGTCGCGAAGGAAATCGAACTCGCCGACAGGTTCGAGAACATGGGCGCCCAGATGGTGCGCGAAGTGGCCTCGAAGACCAACGACATCGCTGGTGACGGCACCACCACCGCGACCGTGCTCGCCCAGTCGATCGTCCGCGAGGGCGCCAAGGCCGTGGCCGCCGGCATGAACCCCATGGACCTCAAGCGCGGCATCGATCTCGCCACCGCCGAGGCCATCAAGGACATCCAGGCCCGCGCCAAGAAGGTGAAGTCCTCCGACGAGGTCGCCCAGGTCGGCACGATCTCGGCCAACGGCGACAAGGACATCGGCGAGATGATCGCCCATGCCATGCAGAAGGTCGGCAACGAGGGCGTCATCACGGTCGAGGAAGCCAAGACCGCCGAGACCGAGCTCGACGTCGTGGAAGGCATGCAGTTCGACCGCGGCTATCTCTCGCCGTACTTCATCACCAACGCCGAGAAGATGGTGGCTGAGCTCGAGGATCCCTACATCCTCATCCACGAGAAGAAGCTCTCCTCGCTGCAGACCATGCTGCCGATCCTCGAGGCCGTGGTGCAGACCGGCAAGCCGCTGCTCATCATCGCCGAGGACGTCGAGGGCGAGGCTCTGGCCACCCTCGTGGTCAACAAGCTGCGCGGCGGCCTGAAGATTGCCGCCGTCAAGGCTCCGGGCTTCGGTGACCGCCGCAAGGCCATGCTCGAGGACATCGCGATCCTGACCGCCGGTCAGACGATCTCCGAAGACCTCGGCATCAAGCTCGAGTCCGTCACCCTCCCGATGCTCGGCCGCGCCAAGCGCGTTCGCATCGAGAAGGAGAACACCACGATCATCGACGGCGCCGGCAAGAAGGAAGACATCGAAGCCCGCGTCGGCCAGATCAAAGCGCAGATCGAGGAGACCACCTCGGACTACGACCGTGAGAAGCTCCAGGAGCGCTTGGCGAAGCTCGCGGGCGGCGTCGCGGTGATCCGCGTCGGCGGCGCGACCGAAGTCGAAGTGAAGGAGAAGAAGGACCGCGTCGACGACGCGCTCAACGCCACCCGCGCTGCGGTGGAAGAGGGCATCGTCCCCGGCGGCGGCGTCGCTCTGCTGCGCGCCAAGGCTGCGGTCGCCAAGCTCTCCAGCGACAATGCCGACATGAAGGCCGGCATCAACATCGTGCTTCGCGCCCTTGAGGCCCCGATCCGTCAGATCGCCGAGAACGCCGGCGTGGAAGGCTCGATCGTGGTCGGCAAGATCGTCGAGAACAAGGCCGACACCTTCGGCTTCAACGCTCAGACGGAAGAGTTCGTGGACATGCTCCAGGCCGGTATCGTCGATCCGGCGAAGGTCGTGCGCACGGCTCTGCAGGACGCAGCCTCCGTGGCTGGTCTCCTCGTCACCACCGAGGCCATGGTCGCCGACGCTCCCAAGCGCGAGAGCGCCGCTCCCGCCATGCCCGGCGGCGGCATGGGCGGCATGGGCGGCATGGACTTCTAAGTCCTCGCACAGCGAACGAAAGAAGGCCCCGGAGGAAACTCCGGGGCTTTTTATTGCCTAAAGCCAGGATGTTGCTTACCTATGTGAAATATTATAACAAAAAAATTGAAGCCTAGGAGGTGCGCGTGGCCGTCCATATCATCGACTCGTCCAGTCCGTTGCCGCCAACTTATGGGGACAATGAGGACGCTCTCGACATCGGCGTTGGCGAAATCGTCATCCTCAAGGCTGGAGCGGCCATTTCAGCCTATGGTGAGGGCTCGGTCGCAATCTCTGGTTTTTGGGATAACACTCTGCTGATCGATGGCCGTGTCCACAGCGAACGTTTTTCGGCCATCAGCATTCAGGGCGTGATCAATGTCGGGGTGACCGGTTCGGTCACCGGAGCATTGGATGGCGTTTACCTCTATGGAGAAACCGCACCCGGCGAGCCCAATACGCTGATCAATGCAGGTTTCATCAGTGGAGGCTCTTGGGGGGCTCGCCTCGAAGGCGCCGAGAATATCGTCAACAATTCCGGCACAATCGTGGGTGGTGTCGGGATTGAAGCGTCCAACTCGAACCAGAGCCTCATCATCAACAATACAGGACTAATCACAGGTACCGATGGCGTGGCAATCTATGGCGCGGTCAACGGTCCCAACGTCATCACGAATAGTGGGCGGATTGAAGGAGATGTCATTCTTGGCGGAGGGGGTTGGGTCACGCCCGCCGGTCCCCCGACCCATGTGTATGACGGTCGTGGCGGCTCCATTTCTGGAATTGTCCGTTTCTCAGCCGGTAACGATATCGCTTACGGCGGCGAGGGCTCCGAAACGTTTGTGTTGGGCGTAAACACTAACGTTGTCGACGGTGGCGGGGGCGTCGATACGCTTGTGTACAGTTTCCCAGCCTCGGTCGATTTAAGGATGACGGCGCAGCAACAGACCGGGAGGGAGGCTTGGGACACGATCCTCAATATCGAGAACTTGAATGGCAGTACATTCAGCGACAGGTTCATCGGCAATGCTGCCGCCAACACCCTCATGGGCAATGCCGGCAATGACACCCTCGATGGCTATGACGGCAATGATCTTTTGAGCGGCGGTGCGGGGAACGATCTCCTCGTGGGTGGCGCAGGTTCGGACACGGCCGTGTTCACCGGCAAGTTCTCCGATTACACCATCACCGTTGGAGAAAGTGGCACCATCACCGTTGTCGACCACCGCGTCGATGGTGACGGCACCGATTATCTCGGCGGCATGGAGTTCGCGATCTTCAGCGACAGAATCTTCACGCTGCCCACGGCACCCACCACGCCCGCATCACCGACCGTTCCTCCCACCGCACCCGCGATCGAAAATCTCACGTTCAAGGGCGGGGCCAGAAACGACACATTCATCGGCGGCGAAGGACACGACCTCCTCGATGGCGGTCTCGGCAAAGACAAGCTGACCGGTGGTAAGGGGCAGGACACGTTCAGGTTCAGCACCAAGGTCGGTTCCGATAATGTGGACCGGATCGTGGATTTCAAACATGCCGACGACACGATCAGGTTGTCAAAGGCCGTTTTCAGCAATCTCAAGAAGGGTGTCCTGTTGAAGGACGCATTCTGGACTGGGGCCAGAGCTCACGACAAGAGCGACCGGATCGTCTACGACCCGAAGACGGGCGCGCTGTCTTTCGACGCGGACGGCTCGGGAATGAAGTATGGAGCGGTCAAGTTCGCGCAGCTCAAGCCGATGACGCTGCTGAAGGCGGACGACTTCTTCGTCGCCTGAGGATTGGGCGAGCCTCTTTCAAGACCGGCAGGAGAGGGCCCTGGAGGATCCTCCGGGGTTCTTCTTATTTGTGCAATATAGTTGCGCCTCGAAAGGGGCACGAACGATCTGAGCCGTTAGGCGTTCATGAGAGAAGACGGCTAAGTTCCGGCGACCGACGAGGGATGACCCGTGACAGCATGCTTCCCTTCCGTTTCCAGGCTGCGGCGCGGCCTCCTGGCGAGCCTTGTCCTTCTGCCGGCTTCAGCCTTCCTGTTCTCCGGCCTCATCTCCGTTCGCGCGCAGCATTCCTCCGGCTCGACGGCGCGATCCACCTCCATCCGCACGCCGGATTTCGACGAGAGCGTCCGCTGGTATCAGGATAAGCTCGGGTTCCGGTTGATCTCCTCGACCAGTTTCGTCCAGGGGCGGACGGCGGTTCTGGAGCGGAGCGGCCTCCTGCTCGAGATCACCGAGGTCGATCACATTCTTCCCGAAGCCGGTGAGTCCCAGTCCCCCGACGCCGCGGTCACGCGGGCGCCCGTGTTCAGCCTGTTCGTGCCTGATGTCGACAAGGAGGTTGCGCGCCTGCGCAAGGCAGGGGTCGAGGTGCTCCAGGACCCCGAGGATGATCTCAGCGGACATTACCGCACGGCGCAGATCCGCGACAACGGCCGCCATCGGATCGAGCTGCGCGAGCCGATCGAGGAGAGCGGCGACTTCAACCCGACAGGGCGCTGAAGAAAAAGTTTCGCCACGATGGAATAATGCCTCTCCCGGCGTGTCTTACAGGTCGTGGTCATCACGACCTTCAGGAGGACACCCATGAAGCTGTTTTTCCCCACGGCCCTTCTCGCCGGCCTTCTCATCGCCACCGGCGCCGTCGCGCAAACCGCCGCTCCCGCGAAGGTCGCGGATACGAGCAAGGGTAAGGCGCTCGTCGACGCCAAGGGCATGACGCTCTATACCTTCGACCGCGACGCCGCCGGCAAGTCCAACTGCAACGGGCAATGCGCCCAGAACTGGCCGCCCCTCGTGGCCGCTGCCGGTGCTTCCGCCTCGGGCGACTGGAGCGTGGTCACGCGCGAGGACGGCTCCAAGCAATGGGCCTACAAGGGCAAGCCGCTTTACCTGTGGGCGAAGGACGCCAAGCCCGGCGAGGCGACGGGCGATGGGGTCAACAACGTCTGGCACGTGGCCCAGCCCTAGTTCTTGCAACAGGGCGCGCGTTCATCTTTGATGATGCCCGACATGTGAAGGTTTGATCGTGGACGAGATCGCCTCCCTTCTCGAGCCGCAGATTCCGGGCTTGCGCCGCTATGCCTGGGCGCTGCTGCGCGACGACGAGGCGGCGGACGATCTCGTCCAGGACACGCTGGAGCGGGCGATCCGCCATTGGGGCCGGCGCCACCGGGACGGCGACCTGAAGGCGTGGCTCTTCGCGATCCAGCGCAACCTCTTCCTGAACGGCGTGCGGCGCCGCAAGGCGCGCGGCGTGCAGGTCGGAGTCGAGGTCCTGGAGAATTCATCCGCCTCCGCGGATCTCGCGGACGGTCATTCAGGTCTGCGCGACATCCTGATGGGCCTCGACATGCTGCCGGAGGAGCAGCGTTCGGTGCTGCTTCTGGTCGGCGTCGAGGATCTGTCCTACGAGCAGGTTGCGCAGGTTCTTCAGATCCCCATCGGCACGGTGATGTCGCGTCTGAGCCGGGCGCGCGGACGCCTGCGTGAATTCATGGAAAACGGCCGCAGCGCCGTTTTGAGGAGAGTGAAGTGACGGGCGAGCGACCCATCGGTGAGGACGACCTGCAGGCCTTCGTTGACGGGAGGCTCGATCCGTCACGGATCGAGATCGTCAAAACCTGGCTCGCATCCAATCCATCGGAAGCCGCACAGGTGCAGCGCGAGACCGAGCAGCGAGAGGCGCTACGCGCGCGGCTCGCCTTCAAGGCCCAGGAGCCGATCCCGGCGCGGTTGCGCGTCGCGCATCTCGCCGCCGCGCAAAGGCGTCCGTCCCTCCGCTCCTTCACTGGAATGGCCGCCGCCCTCGCGTGGCTGGTGCTGGGCGGAGTTCTGGGCGCCGCTGGCGCAACGTGGTGGGACGCCGGCGTCGCGCCGCAATCTGCCGCGCAGGCCGCCGTCGCCGACAATGCCATCGCCGCGTATCGCCTGTACGTGGGCGAGCGGCTGCACCCGGTCGAAGTGCCCGGCGACCAGGAGGCGCATCTCGTGCAATGGCTCTCCCGCCGGGTCGGAAAGCCGTTGAAGGCTCCCGATCTGAACGCGCAGGGGTATCACCTCATCGGCGGACGGCTTCTGCCCTCTGGAAGCGAAGCGGCCGCCCTCTTCATGTATGAGAACGAAGGCGGCAAGCGCCTGACGCTCTACGCGCGATCCAGTGCGCAGGAGAAGGAAACCGCGTTCCGCTTCGAGAGCCAGGACGGGGTTTCGGCATTCTCGTGGATCGATGGAGGGCTGTCCTATGTGGTCTCCGCCAAAGCGGATCGCGCACAGCTCCTGCCCATCGCGGAGGCGATCTACCACCAGTTCGAGGCCACAAGCGCCCCGTCGAAGGACCGCTTGTAGCCGTTCATGTTTGATCAGCCGAAGACGGCGGGATCCGGGCCGATGCGGCCGCTCGCGTCATCCATCGCTTCGATGATGCGCATGTCGTCGGCATCGAGCTTGAAGTCGAACACGTCGATGTTCTCGCGGATGCGCGAGGGCGTCACGGATTTCGGAATCACGACGAAGCCGTTGTCGAGGTGCCAGCGCAGGATCACCTGCGCGGGGGTCTTGCCGTACTTGCGTCCGATGGCGGCGAGCTTCTCGTCCGTGACGAGGCTGCCCTGGCCGAGAGGGCCCCAGCACTCCGTCGCGATATCGTGCTTCGCGTGGAAGGCGCGCAGCTCCTTCTGCTGGAACCGGGGATGCAGCTCGATCTGGTTCAGGACGGGCACGATGCCCGTTTCGTCGATCAGCCGCTGCAGATGCTTGGCCTGGAAGTTCGAGACGCCGATGGATTTCACGCGTCCTTCCTCCTTCAGGCGGATCAGGGCGCGCCATGCGTCGAGAAAGCCTTCCCCGCTGACGCCCGGCCAGTGGATCAGATAGAGGTCGATGAAGTCGAGCCTCAGGCGCTTCAGGCTCTCGTCGAAGGCGGTCAGGGCCGCATCATAGTTGCGCTTGTCGTTCCACACCTTCGTCGTGATGAAGAGATCGCTGCGCGGCACATCGGACGCGGCGATCGCCCGACCGACGCCTTCCTCGTTCTCATAGATCGCCGCCGTGTCGATGGAGCGGTAGCCCGCGTTGATGGCGTCAGTCACGCACGCGACGGCTTCCTGGTTCGAAACCCGCCAGACGCCATAGCCGAGCTGAGGGATCGAGTTTCCATCGTTCAGGCGAAGAGGTGGGATGGTCGGCATCGGCTGCTCCTGGGGAGAGAAGAAGAGGGAGAGACAGAGCTAGGGTTTCGTGTGCGATAAACAAACTGTGACCAAGCTGGAATGGGTGGAAGGAACCCGTGCAGCGAGGCCGGCGTTCCGCAGCTTAGCGCCGAAGAGATCTAAGAATGGGAGTGCGCCTTGTCCATCCCCGAAGCAAGAACCGGCACACCCGATCCGACGCTCGACGAAACCGAGTTTCGCAGGCGATTCCTGCAACCGTTTCAGGATCCCGCTTTTGAGCCCCTGACGCAGGAGCTGCAGCGCATCGCCGATGCGGCGTGGGATGCTTACAGCCATCACCGCAAGAGCCCGAGAACCCGCAAGGCAGGACCGGGCTTCGCCGATCCCGATTACGACCTTGCCGTCGACTGGATCGCCGCAAAGGAGGCCATCGATCTCGCTCGGACGCGGCACGAGGATCCCGCGGGGCCCGCACGTTTTCTTCTCGTCTCGTCCGCCACGCGCAGCGAGCACACCTGCCCGGGCGAGATGTCGAAGACCTACCGGCTCGTCGAGATTGCGCGGCAGGTCATCGCAAGCGTACCGAACGTCGAAGTCGAGGTTCTGGATCTCAGCAGATTGGCATCCGAATACGGCCGCCACATTCATCCCTGCAAAACCTGCTTCTCGACGGCGGCCGCGCTCTGTCACTGGCCGTGCTCGTGCTATCCCAACTACTCCCTCGGGCAGACGCAGGACTGGATGAACGACATCTACCCGAAATGGGTGGAGGCGCATGGAATCATGATCGTGACGCCCGTGAACTGGTATCAGGCGTCCTCGCCCCTCAAGCTGATGATGGATCGCCTCGTTTGCGCCGATGGCGGCAACCCGGATCCAACCTCGACTCACGGCAAGACGGTGAAGGAGGCCAAGGCGCTGGAGCTGAAGGGATGGGATTATCCCAAGCACCTGTCGGGCCGCCTGTTCTCCGTCGTCGTGCACGGCGACGCGGAAGGCGCGGAGGGTGTTCGCCGCAGCCTGTCGGACTGGCTGCGCGCCATGGAGTTGACGCCCGCTGGCAGCCTCGCCGAGCTCGATCGTTACATCGGCTACTGGAAGCCTTACGCGACCAGCCATGAGGAGCTGGACCGGGATCTCGATGTGCAATCAGAGGTACGCAACGCCGCCTGGACGCTGCTGAACGCGGTTCAGGCGAAGAGGGCGAGGCATTGGACGGAGGCGGGCGAGCGCCTTCAGGAGCCACGCCAGAAGTAAAAGAGGTTTGACGCCGAGTCCGGCGGCAGAGCGGCTCTCATTCCAAGACAAAGGCCGGGAGCGATCCCGGCCTTGCCATGAACGATGCTCTTCGGAGTGCGCTATTTCGGTGCGGACTTCACGTCCGCGTCCCACTTCTTGAGCAGGCGCGTGCGCTCGGCCACGGAGCCGTATTTCGCGGTGTCGTAGTTGATAAGCTTCATCTCGGAGAGCTTCGGCGCCTTCTCCGAAATGGGCGCGTTCTTGTTGGACGGAATCGAATAGATCTTCTGGTCCGCGCCCACGAGCTTCTGCGCTTCGGCGGTGAGGGCCCAGTCCACGAACTTCTTCGCGGCGTCCTGGTTCTTGCCGTTGACGACGGAGATCGAGCCCGTCTCGTAGCCCGTTCCCTCGCAGGGAGCGATCGTCTTCACCGGGGCGCCGTCGACGATCATGGTCACCATGTCGTGCATGAAGGCGATGCCGATGGCGGTCTCGCCCAGGGCGACGGCCTTGACGGGAGCAGCGCCCGACTTCGTGTACTGATTGACGTTCTTGTGCAGGCTCTTCATGTACTCGAAGGCCTTGTCCTCACCCATGAGCTGAACGAGCGAGGCCAGGAAGACATAAGCCGTCCCCGAGGAGTTCGGGTCGGATATCTGGACTTCGTCCTTGTACTTGGGATCGAGCAGGTCGGCCCAGCATTTCGGCTCGGGCAGATTGCGGCTCTTGAGGACTTCCGTGTTGTAGCCGATGCCGAGTGCGCCGAGATAGGTGCCCGTCGCGCGATGGCCCGATTGCTCGGCAAAACGCTGCGCCCAGTCGTAAAGCTCCGGCAGCTTCGGCGACTTGTACGCGACGGTGAGGCCTTCCTCGGCCGCCTGAATGTGGGAATCGCCGGGCCCGCCCCACCACACGTCGGCGCGCGGGTTCGACGCCTCGGCGCGGATCTGGGCCAATGTTTCGCCGGTGCTCTTGCGCACCATCGTTACCTTGATGCCCGATGCCTTCTCGAAGGCGGCGACGCCGACGCGGCATTGCTCCTCGAGGATCGAGCAGTAGATCGTGAGCTGCTCCTGAGCCTGGGCGGCGAACGGAGCGGCGCAGACCGAGGCGGCCAAAGCGAGACCAGCAAGGGAAAGGCGCATCAATTTCCTCCTGAAGGGCCGGGCGTGATCCGTCCGGCTTATACGTCCTTGAAACAGACGGGCCCATCAGGGAGCTTAGCCGGCTTTATTGTCAAGGTGTCGCGGCCGCGTGACTGTTCAAAGCGGGTCCCTCGAGGATGTCAAAAGCAAGAAAGGCCGGGCAACTGCCCGGCCTTTCTGTCGATCATGTTACGGTATTTACCAGCTCGTGAGAACAGCGCCCTTGAAGGTCTCTTCCACGAACTTCTTCACCTCGGGAGAGTGATAGGATTCGACGAGCGTCTTCACCCAGGGCTTGTCCTTGTCCTCGCTGCGCACAGCGATGATGTTGACATAGGGACCCTTCGGGTTCTCGCGGGTCAAGGCGTCCTTGACCGGGTCGAGACCCGCCTGCGTGGCGTAGTTGGTGTTGATGACCGCCGCATCGACGTCGTCGAGCACGCGCGGAGCCTGAGCCGCGTCGATCTCCGTGAACTTCAGGTTCTTGGTGTTGGCCGTGATGTCGAGGATGGTCGGCTTGAAGCCCACATTGTCCTTCAGCTTGATCAGCCCCTTGTCCTGCAGCAGCAGCAGCGCGCGGCCGCCGTTGGTCGGATCGTTCGGGATCGCGATGCGCGCGCCGTTCGGCAGGGCGTCGAAGGCCTTGTGCTTCTTCGAGTAGATGCCGATCGGGAAATTCACGGTCGGAGCGACCGACTCGATCTTGTAGCCGCGATTTTCCTTCTGGTTGTCCAGATAGGGCTGGTGCTGGAAGGAATTGGCCTCGAGCTCGCCCGAGGCGAGCGCCTCGTTCGGCACCACGTAGTCGGAGAACTCCACGATCTTGATGTCGAGGCCCTTCTTGGCCGCGATGGGCTTCACGGCTTCGAGGATCTGCGCGTGCGGGCCGGGAGTGACGCCGATGCGGATCGTCTGCGTCTGCGCGGCGGCCGGCAGGGCGGTGAGGGAGAGAAGGGCGATGAGGCCCAATTTCTT
This sequence comes from Microvirga sp. HS2, assembly GCF_055792805.1. Taxonomy (NCBI): domain Bacteria; kingdom Pseudomonadati; phylum Pseudomonadota; class Alphaproteobacteria; order Hyphomicrobiales; family Methylobacteriaceae; genus Microvirga; species Microvirga sp. HS2. The sequence continues at coordinate 188,495 of NZ_JBVVAJ010000005.1, read as the reverse complement.
CAGGGACATGCGGGTACTCCTAATGCGAGGTCCGAGAGATGGGAAAGATCAACCGTGGCGGATGCGCTTGTTGAGGTGGCGGGCGAGGCGGTCGCCGATGCTCTGCACGGCCTGCACGAGCACGATCAGCACCACGACCACAGCGAGCATCATTTCCGGCATGAAGCGCTGGTAGCCGTAGCGGATGCCGAGATCGCCGAGGCCTCCGCCGCCCACCGCGCCCACCATGGCCGAGAAGCCCAGCAGCGAGACGATGGCGAGGGTGAGCCCGAGGACGATGCCGGGGAGGGCTTCGGGGATCAGAACCTTCAGGACGATCTGCAGTGGGCTCGCGCCGAAGGCGCGCGCCGCTTCGACGAGACCCTGATCCACCTCGCGGATGGCGCCTTCGATGAGGCGGGCGATGAAGGGGGCCGCGGCGATCGTCAGCGGCACGATGGCCGCGTTGGTGCCGATGGAGGTGCCCGCGATCAGGCGGGTGAAGGGAATGATCGCGACGACGAGAATGATGAAGGGCGTCGAGCGCGTCGCGTTGACGATCACGCCGAGAATGCGGTTCACCCAGGGGGCTGCGAACAGTTCGCCCTTGCCGCTGGTGGCGAGAAAGACGCCGAGCGGCAGACCGAAGAGCGTGGCGATCAGCGCCGAGACGGCGACCATGTAGAGCGTTTCGCCGGTGGAACTGGCGATGAGGCGGATCATCTCAGGCGACATGGCCGAGGACCTCCGTGTCGAGACCGTGCTGTTTCAGGAATTCGAGTGTCGTCTGCGCGGCGGCGGCAGGGACGCTCACGACGAGGGTGCCGAATGGCCGACCTGCGATTTCGTCCACCGCGCCGGAGAGGATGTTGGCTTCGATGCCCTGCTCCCGCGCCAGCCTCGCCAGGACGGGGTCCGTCGCATGGGGGCCCCGGAAGCCGATGCGGATGACCGTCTCGCTGTTCGGCGACGCTTCCTGTCGCAGGCGCTTCTGCACGTAGGGCGGCAGCACGCGGCCGGCTTCGTCGCCGAGGAAGGAGCGCGTCACTTCATGTTGCGGACGGGTGAACACCTCGAACACGTCGCCCTGTTCGACGATGCGCCCGCCCTCGATCACCGCGACCTCGCGGGCGACGGTGCGGATCACCGCCATCTCGTGGGTGATGAGAAGAATGGTGAGGCCCAGTTCCTCGTTGATGCGCGTGAGCAGGTCGAGGATCGACCGGGTGGTCTCCGGATCGAGGGCGGAGGTCGCCTCGTCCGAGAGCAGCACCTTGGGCTTCGTGGCCAGCGCCCGGGCGATGCCGACGCGCTGCTTCTGCCCGCCCGACAATTCGGACGGATAGCGGTTGCGCTTGTCCGCCAGGCCGACCAGAGAGAGCAATTCCTCAACCCGGGTCCTGATCTCCGCCTTGCCGTAGCCTGCCACCTCGAGAGGCAGCGCGATGTTCTCCGCCGCCGTGCGGGAGGAGAGCAGGTTGAAGTGCTGGAAGATCATGCCGATGGAGCGGCGGGCGTGACGCAGGGCGGATTCCGGGAGCGCCGCGATATCCGCGCCGTCCACGATCACCTTGCCGGAGGTGGGCTTCTCCAACCCGTTCACCAGGCGTATGAGGGTGGACTTGCCGGCGCCGGAGCGGCCGATGACGCCGAGGATCGATCCCTGCGGCACGGCGAGGTCGATCTCGCGCAGGGCCGTAACGGGCTGGCCGTCCCGCCCCGGGAAGGTCTTCGAGATCTTCTCCAGGCGCACGATGGGCTCCGCCGGGATCAGGCGCTGGGACGGCTGATCGCCAAGATATGCGAGGGGGGCGTTCATAGGGTCGCCTTCGAGGTCAACGTTCGGGTCATTCCGACACATGGGCGATGCCGTTCTCTATGTCAACTGAATTGTTCTATAAAAAGGATAGTCTGTTCTGAAGAACGTCCTTAGCGCCTCCATTCCCTTAGGGAGTCCTCGTGCCGCGACATCACGAACCGGGGATTGCCCCGGTCATGCGGACATTTCTCCTTGCTTTCGCCACGAGCGCAGTTGATCGGGCTGCGCTATGTTCCTATGGAGCCGAAGAGCGGTTCCCCGTCAGGAGAAAAGAATGATCAAGGCGACCATTGCGCTGGCGCTCATCGGTTTGGCGGTCTTGGGGGGATCCCTGGCCGGAGCGGTCGATGTTCCGGTTTACCTGCCGCTCTCGACCCTGGCCTTGGCCGGCATCCTGATGATCGGCCGCGACATCCCGAAGTTCCTGCGCATCTTCCTGGTAATGCTCACGGCAACCCACGTGGTCCTCGTCGTGCTGATCCTCGGCGCTGCGACCGGGGCGATCACGGGCGATTACACGGGTTATGTCCCGCCGCCGTCCTCGGCCCTCGGAGCAACGGCCTTCGGGGCGCTCATCTACGGCCTGTCCTTCGTGCCCGTCGTCCGCACGATCTGCCGCATCACCGACCGCTATCTCGCCTCCCAGGCGGACAGCGTCATCCGGATCCCCTTCATCGGCCTCGTCCGGGCCCGCGAGGGTACCATCGGCACATGGATGATCGCCATTCTCATCGCGATCAATCTCATGCAGGTTGCGCTCAACGTTCGCCTCAGCTTTTTCTCGCGCGACATGTTCAACGCGCTCGAAGCGAAGGATGCGGCGGCCTTCTGGTATCAGCTCTTCGTCATCTTCATGCCCCTGGCTGCCGTCTTCGTCGCCATTGCGCTGACGGAAGTCCTGCTGCAGAACGTGCTCACGATCCGCTGGCGCGCGTTCCTCAACACCTATTATGTCGGGGAGTGGCTGGGCGAGGGCGCCCATTACCGGATGCAGCTCATCGGCCGCGGCGCGGACAACCCGGATCAGCGCATTTCGGAAGATCTGCGCAAGTTCGTCGAGAGCACCTATTCCCTGTCCGTGGGCCTCATGAACCAGGCCGCAACGCTCGTTTCCTTCGTCGCGATCCTCTGGACCATCTCGGCGGGCTTCACCTTCCCTGGAACCGATTTCGAGGTGCCGGGCCTGCTGGTCTGGGTCTGCGCCGGCTACGCCATTCTCGGCACCTGGGTCACGCATCTCATCGGCCGCCCTCTGATCGGCCTGAACTTCCAGCAGGAGAGGGTGGAGGCGAATTACCGCTTCTCCCTCGCGCGTCTGCGTGAATACACCGAGCAGGTAGCGCTTCTCTCGGGCGAACCGGCCGAGAAGGAGGGGCTGGCCAGGCGCTTCGGCCAGATCGTCGAGAACTACATGCAGATCGTGGTCCGGCTGATCAAGCTCAACACCTTCACGGCCGCCTATTTCCAGGCGAACGTCGTGGTGCCCTACATCCTGACCGCGCCCTATTACTTCATCGGCAAGATCTCGCTCGGCCAGATGCAGCAGGTGGTCGGGGCCTTCTCGCGCGTGGAATCGGCGCTCACCTACTTCATCCAGATCTACACCACCCTTGCCGATTACAAGGCGGTGCTCGACCGTCTCACCACCTTCGAGGGGGCCATTGCCTCGGCGCAGCGCGTGGGCGGCGAGAGCAAGCTCGCGATCACGCCCGCGGCAAGCCGTGAGCTGCGCCTCAGGAACCTGAATGTCCGTCTACCCGACGGCCGCACCCTGATGCATGCGGATGGGCTGTCCTTCCGTCCGGGCGAGCGCACGCTGATGACGGGTCCGTCGGGCTCCGGCAAGTCGACCCTGTTCCGCGCCATCGCGGGGATCTGGCCCTTCGGCGAAGGCGAGGTCCTGATCCCGCAGGGGCAAAGCATGATGCTGCTGCCGCAGCGGCCCTACATCCCGATCGGGACCCTGCGGGAGGCGGTGACCTATCCGGCGCATGCCGAGGCCTATGGGGATGCCGAGATCGCGGATGCCTTACGCGCCGCGAAGCTCCCGCAGATCGCCGACAGGCTCGACGAGGAGCGCGCCTGGGGCCAGACCTTGTCGCTCGGCGAGCAGCAGCGCCTCGCGGTCGCCCGCGCGCTCCTCGCCAAGCCCGACTGGCTGTTGCTGGACGAGGCCACGGCGGCCCTCGACGAGCCGACCGAGGCCGAGATCTACCAGGTGATCAAGGACAGGCTGCCGCACACGACGGTGGTCTCCATCGGCCACCGCTCGACGCTGCTGGGCTACCATGACCGGCGCATCGACCTGAAGCGGGCCGAGAGCGGCCTGTCGACCCCCGTCGACATGATGCAGCCGCAGCCGGCCGAGTAGGATATCCTCGCTTTGTCATGGCCGGGCTTGTCCCGGCCATCCCGTTTCTGATGAGCGTCGCGCTACACGGATCGAGATCACCGGCACAAGGCCGGTGATGACATCGGAAGCAACAGAAAAAGGCCGGCAGAAATGCCGGCCTTTTAAGTGAAAACCAGATCCGTCTTAAAGCGAGCGCTCGAGAACGAGTTCGCCGGTCTGGCTCTTGATGATCAGGTTGCGGCCCTGGATGTCCCACTTGCCGGAGGTGCGCAGCGCCATGAGGAAGGCCTGCTCGATGGCCATAGCGGCCTTGTCACAGGACTTCTTCGTCACGGCGAAGGGCGCGACGGCCAGACCCTGCTCACGCAGGGGATAGGCGGTGGTGGAATAGGTGTTGCAGCCGGAAAAGCCGGTGGCGCGCATCTGGTCGTCGAGCCGGAAGCTCGGACGCTCGCCGCCGAACGGCTTGCCGTTCAGGCTCACGGCCACCCAGGAGGAGTTGAGGGGGAAGATCTTGCCGCTGGCGCCCGGCTGCGGAACCTTGGCATCCACTTGGCGGGTCGGGCCCGCGGGCCGGCCGAGCGTTGCCGCGTTCTGAGCATCGGCCTCGGAAACCTGGGCCGCAGAGATGGTTGCGAAGGTCGCCAGAAGTGCTGCAAGTCGAAGGGCGTTCATCGGAACCTCTTCATCATAAAAAACGCCGGAACCATAAGAGGCCTTGACCTTGGAGGCAACGCCTTGAGCGATATTGTCCTATGCCCATTAATGTCACGGACAAGCTGAAGCCTCAATGAAGGGGCTTCAGGCCATGACCGTCAGCGGATCCGCTTCAGAAGCTTTTCCGTCAGCGCATTGGTGGGGCGGAACAGATAGTCGAAAGGACGCACGGTGATGTCCTGTGCTCCGATCCCCTGCAGGGCCCCCACGATGTCGAACATCGCGGAGACGCGGCAATGAAGCACGATCTCGCGCCCGAGCGCATTGCCGTAGGGCAGGGTGGCGTCGAAGTCCCGCGCGAGGGCGGCGAGGGCTGGGGCCTTGGCCGGATCAAGCGCGGCGCGGATCTCGCGGCTGTTGCGCGCCTCTTCCTCGGCCGCGATGCGCGTGAGCACGGCGGTGGCGGCGGCGCGGGCCCGGTCGGACCAGGGCGCACGGGTCGAGGCGGCGAGATTGGCCTCCGAGCGCAGCATCACGCCGTCGTCCAGGATCTTCAGGGCATTCGCCGCGAGCGTGGCGCCCGTCGTGGTGATGTCCACGATCAGCTCCGCCGAGCCCGCGCCCGGCGCTCCTTCGGTAGCGCCGAGGCTCTCGACGATCCGATAGTCGGCGATGCCCTTCTCGGCGAAGAAGCGGCGGGTGAGGTTCACGTATTTCGTGGCTACCCGCATCTTGCGGCCGTGGCGGGCGCGAAGATCGGCCGCGACCTCGTCGAGATCGGCCATGCTGCGCACGTCGATCCAGGCCTGCGGCACCGCCACCACCACATTGGCGTGGCCGAAGCCGAGCGGGGTGAGCAGCTCGACGGCTTCGTCCGCGTCGGCGATCTGCTCGCGGATCAGGTCCTCGCCCGTAATGCCGAGATGCACCGCGCCCAAGGCGAGCTGCGTCACGATCTCGGAAGCGGACAGGAACGCCACCTCCACATCGGGCACGCCCTTGAGCGTGCCGCGATAATCACGTGCGCCCCGCGACTGGGAGAAGACGAGGCCGGAGCGGGCGAAGAACGCCGCTGCGTTCTCCTGCAGGCGGCCCTTGGAGGGCACCGCCAGAATGAGAGGGGAATCGGTCATCAGGGCCTCCCCACGATACGGTCGAGCCAGAAGGAGCAGCCCACGGCCGGGATCGGGCTGTCGGCTCCGAGATGCTCCAGCAGCCGGTCGTAGCGTCCGCCGCCGACGACGGGCTTGCCGTCGCTGCGGCGAGTATCCTGAACCTCGAAGATGAAGCCGGTGTAATAGTCGATGTTGCGGGCGAAGGTGGCGGCGAACGAGAAGGCGCCGACATCGAGTCCGCGCGCTGCCATGAACCCGGTGCGCTCCTCGAAGAGGCCAACGGCCGCGCCGAGGTCGAGCCCCGCGTCCTTGGCGAGCGTTCTGACCGCATCCGCCGCCTGATCGGGATCGCCTTCGATCGTGAGGTAGCGCTCGAGAACCTGCCGGGCGTCCTCCGACAGGCCGGAGCGGTTTGCGGCTCGGGCCAGGAAACGCTCGGCGATCTCTCCCGCGCTGCGCCCGCCCACGGTGGCGATGCCCGCGATCGAGAGAATGTCTTCCACGAAGGCCTTGGCCGCCTGCGGGGCCTGACCCTCGATGGCTGCGAGAAGGCCCGCATGCTCCTGGGCGTTCGGACCTTCCGTCTCGGAGAGGCTCGCAAGCCCCTGACCGGAGACGATGGCCCGGATCACCCGGCGCTTCGCGGCAGGCGCGATGCCGAGGGCGTCGATGAGGGCATGAAGCAGGCCCATGTCGCCGATCTTCACGGTCGGGGCCGAGCCGCCGATCAGGCTCAATCCCTCCAGGGCGAGCCCGAGGATCTCTGCATCGGCAGCGGCGGCGTCAGTGCGGCCGATGGATTCGAGCCCGGCCTGCAGGAATTCGCCGCTCTCGTTCGGGCGCATGCGGAAGACGGGGCCGCCATAGGCGTAGCCGGAGGGCTGGGCTCCCCGATGGAAGAGATGCTGGAGGCAGACGGGAATGGTGTATTCAGGACGAAGGCACAGCTCCGCGCCCGAGGCATCCTGCGTCACGAACATGCGCCGCCGGATGTCCTCGCCCGAAAGGTCGATGAACACATCCGCAGGCTGCAGAACCGGCGGTTCGACACGCGCATAACCCTCGCGCTCGAAAAGCGCGATCAGCGCGACAATGGCATCCGTCTCCGTCACTGGCTTCGCCTAATCCTTCTGTCCGGATGCTCTCTAGCAACGCTCGGCCAGGATGGCGACCGTTTTCAGCGGGAAGGGTGAATGGGAGGGAATCTGGGGAGGCCCCGTCGGCCCATATCGTCATCCCCGGGACAAGCCCGGGGATGACGGGAAAGAGCGCCCTTCAGGGCTGCGGGAGCGAGCATTCACCCCTTCTGGGCGGTGTCGCTCTTGGCCTTCGAGGTCTTGCGTTTGCTGTGGTCGCTGGAGCGGTGGACGTACTTCACCTTCTTGCCTTCGCCCTTGGCGCTCGCGTCGCCTTCCTCCGCCGCGCCTGTGATGCCGGCGGGCAGGAAATGGCGGGCGGCCTCCGTGACGACGCCTGCCACGGCGCCTGCCGCCGTCTGGGTGAGGTCCGCGCCCTGCGCGCCCGCATGGGCCGCGGCGGCCCCGGCTTTCTTCGCCGTGCGGGTTTTCGTGAGGGCTGCGGCGGCCGCGCCGGCGGCGGCGATCAGCGCATCCGCCAGGATCTCGCGGCCCAGATCCGTGTTGATCAGATCCATCAGGCCCGATTTCTTGGCCGTCTTCGCCAGCTTCGTGCCGGTACTCTTCTTCTTGCTGCTCTTCTTCTCTTTGTCTTTGGCCTTCGCCATGGGGGTCTCCTGATAGTCAAGCTTCAGAAGACAACCCCAAGCAGAGCGAAGGGGTTCCCGGCGCGCCGGAGCTTACCCGAAATGCCGGCCGAGAACCTCGCGGACGGCCTCCACCAGCTTGTCTTCCGCCACCGAGAACTGGGCGGGCCGGGCCGCCTTCCACTCGGCATTGGAGGCAATGGCCTGGGCCGCCTTGGCGCCCTCGATCAGGTCCTTGATCTCCACTTCGCCGCGCTCGCGCTCGTTGGAGCCCTGGATGATCACGCAGGGGCTCTGGCGGCGGTCGGCGTATTTCATCTGCGCTTTCATGCCGGACGAGCCGAGATAGAGCTCCGAGCGGATGCCCGCCTGGCGCAGGGCGGAGACCATGCGCTGGTAGGCGGCGACCTGGTCCTTGTCCATGACGAGCACCACCACGGGGCCGGGCTTGTCGGCGCCGGACACGATGGGGCTCTTGATCATCTGAAGCGCCGAGAGCAGGCGCGAGACGCCGATGGAGAAGCCGGTCGCCGGAACGGGCTCGGAGCGGAACCGGCCGACGAGGCCGTCGTAGCGCCCGCCGCCGCCGACGGAGCCGAAGCGGACCGGGCGCCCGTCTTCGTCCTGGACCTGGAAGGTCAGCTCCGCCTCGTAGACGGGGCCGGTGTAATACTCGAGGCCGCGCACGACGGACGGGTCGATGGTCACGCGATCCTCGTAACCGGAGGCGGCCACGAGGGCGGCGATCTCGGCAAGTTCGGTAGCGCCTTCGAGGCCCCGTGCCGAAGAGCCCACGACCTCGCGCAGGTTCTCGACGGTCGCCGCGTTGCTTTCGCCCTTGGCCGAGGTGAAGGCGAGAACGCGCGCGATGGCGTCGGGGGAGAGTTCCGCGCCCTTCGTGAAGTCGCCGCTCTCGTCCTTGCGGCCCGCGCCCAGAAGCTGGCTCACGCCCTCGGGCCCGAGACGGTCGAGCTTGTCGATGGCGCGCAGCACCGTGAGACGCTGGCCGGCCTTGTCCTCGCCGCCGAGGCCGATGGCTTCGAGCACGCCGTCCAGAACCTTGCGGTTGTTGATCTTGATAACGTAATCGCCGCGCTTGAGGCCGAGCTTTTCGAGGGTGTCGGCGGCCATCATGCAGATTTCGGCATCTGCCGCGACGGATGCGGAGCCCACCGTGTCCGCGTCGAACTGCATGAACTGGCGGAAGCGGCCCGGGCCGGGCTTCTCGTTGCGGAACACCCAGCCCACGCGATAGCTGCGATAGGGCTTGGGGAGCGCGTCGAAGTTCTCGGCCACGTAGCGGGCGAGCGGAGCCGTCAGGTCGTAGCGCAGGGACAGCCACTGCTCGTCGTCGTCCTGGAACGAGAACACGCCCTCGTTCGGGCGGTCCTGATCGGGGAGGAACTTGCCCAGCGCGTCCGTATACTCGACGAAGGGCGTCTCGACGCCCTCGAAGCCGTAAAGCTCGTAGGATTCCCGGATCGCCGCGAGCATGCGCTCGGTAGCGGACAAATCGGCGGGAGTGCGGTCGGCGAAGCCGCGCGGCGCGCGGGCCTTGATCTTGTCGGCCTTGGACATGGGTTCAAACAGCAGCCGTTATCGAGGAAAAACGTGCTGCGTCCTAACCTGTGCGGGCAGGAGGGGCAAGGGTTGTTGCAATCAGCGCGGCACGGAGCCGATCCGGCGCGGATCTTTGGACCAATAAATGAGGATAGGATGCCCGATCACGTCGGATATCCGCCCGGGACTGATAGCGCGGCTATCGGATGAGTTGTCTCGATTGTCCCCCATCACGAAGACTTCGCCCTCGGGCACTTCAAAGAGCTTCGTCTGGTCGTAGAAAGCGTCGTCCCCATCACGTTCGATGATGCGGTAGCTCTTTCCCCCGGGAAGGGTTTCTTCGTATTGACTGGCTTGGACTCGCCGACCGTCTAAATCGTCGATCACATCATCGTCTGCCCGCTCACGGGGGACCACCTGGCCATTGATGTGGAGGCGACCGGAGATCACCTGCACATGATCGCCCGGCAGGCCGACGATGCGTTTGATCCAGACGACGCTCGGGTGGGTCGCCTTCAGGTGGGCATCAAAAAAGATCAGATCACCCCGCTCCAGTTTGGGTGCTTGCCAGGAATACATGGCTCCCAGGACGTAGTCCCCCGGATTGAGCGTCGGGGACATGGAGGCGGCAGGGATGAAGAAGGTTCTGAGCTTTGCCGGCCCCCACGAGCGAAGCCAGACAGCGCCGGAGCCGATGAGGAAGAAGCTCAGGACAGCGAGGCAATAAAGCGTCAGAAGTAAAAACCCGAAATCGGATCTCGAGAATGTTCGCTTTTTGAGGCTGAAAGTCATAGAGGCCATCGCCCGGAAATGTAATATAGTTATATGTTGGGATGGCAGCGTGAGGCAAGGGGTGTGGCTTAGGGAAAGCCTAACCCGTCATGGCTTGGCCCAGCTATGACAGGCGGAATCTCAAGCCCTGCCTTGCTCGCTTAGATGAACTTGTCGCCAATCTGGCCCTCGGCCATGACGAAGGGGCGGGAGGTCGGCGGTATCGCCGGTGACGTGCCATCAGGCCGTATTCCTGGAGAGCCCGGGTGCTCCGCGCCGGATCGGGCGGACAGACTATCGACATTGGTATCAGAATAACATAACAAGTATTGCTGGGTCGTCGGCCCGAAAACCTTTCTGTCGTCAACTTTCTTGTGAGTCTTCCATGTTGCCTCGGATCGCGTTGTTCATCGCCTTGGTTCTGCCCGCCTCGCCCGTCCTGGCGAGCGATTGGATCATCGCCAAGGTTTCCGGAGACGCCTGGGTCACGGCTCCGAACGCCTCGGCAGAGCGGGCCGTCAGCGGGATGACCCTTCCGGATGGCGCGTCCTTCTCGACGGGCCACAATGCCCGGGCCAAGCTCGAGCGCGGCGCGGAGATGATCGTGATCGGTCCCAACGCGACCATCTCGTCCCGGCACTCGTCCTTCCTCGGAACCACCTTTATCCAGCAACCGAAAGGGCAGGCCGAGTACGAGGTCGAGAAGCGCAATGTCAGGCATTTTTCCGTCGAAACGCCTTTTCTCGCCGCAGTCGTCAAGGGGACCCACTTCACCGTATCGGTTTCCTCCCGAGCCGCAGACGTGAAAGTCGACCGCGGCCTCGTTGAGGTTTCCGACCTCAGGAGCGGTTCAGTCGCCGACGTTGCCGCGGGCCAGAGGGCTATGCTGAACCTCTCCGACGGCAAGGGGCTTCAGATCAGAGGGACGAGCAAGGAGGACAGGAGCCAGTCCACGCATGGAACTCCCCAGCGTCTCCACTCCGACGCGGGAAAGGCAGGGCAGCCTGGCGGGAATTCCACGAATGCGGGCAATACCGGCGGCAAGGGGAACCAGGGCGCGGGTGGAAAAGCGGACGGCAAGGGTGGCGGCACTGGTAGTCCGGACGGCGGAACCAGCGGTGGCAAGGGGAGCAACACCGGGGGCGGCAAGGGCAGCAGCGGGCCAGGCGGCGGCAATACAGGCGGCAACGGCAACACAGGCGGCAGCGGAAACGGTAATGCAGGGGGCAACAGCAACGCAGGAGGTAACGGCAACGGCAATGCAGGGGGCAACGGCAATTCCGGCGGCAAAGGCGGCAACAATGCCGGCAACGGGTCTGGTGGTAATAACGCCGGCAACGCCGGTGGCAATAATGGCGGCGGCAATAACGGAGGCGGCAACGGCGGGGGCAATGGGAGAGGAGGAGGGCGCCATTGAGGCGTGCCAATCAGGGTGGCCCTCTTCTCATGACCGATCGCGCACTGCCAGTCCTTCCGTCCTGAGAGACATCCGTGCCCCGACACGCCTTCGCCATCTGCATCGTCGGGCTCGTTGCCGGATGGCTCCATCATGCAGGCGTTCTCAAGCCGCTGCATGATACGCTGACGGGAATTCGCTTCTCGGCTTCTTCGAGGCCGCCCACAGGCGCGATCGCGCTTGTCGAGATCGATGCGAAGAGCATCGCGGAACTCGGCGTGTGGCCCTGGCCCCGGCGCATCCATGCAGACCTGATCAGAGCGATCGATCGCCTGAGCCCGTCAGAAATCGCATTCGACGTCGATTTCAGCGCACCTTCGAACGAAGTTGACGACAGGGCGCTGGAGGAGGCGCTGCGGAATGCGCGAAGCACCGTCATTATGGCGGCCTTCAACCAGAAGCGGGCGGCGGGATTCCAGGATAACAGCATCGTTTCCAACCGCCCGCTCGAACGTTTCCGGGCGCATTCCTGGCTAGCCAGCGTCAATATCGAGCCGGATTCCGACGGATACGTGCGGCGTTATCCCTATGGAAACATCATCGACGGCGAACTCCTGCCCTCCGTCGCGGCCCTGTATGGGGGCGCTCCGCCCACGACGGCCGCCTTCCTCGTCGACTTCAGTATCGCGGCTCGGGAGATCGACCGCATGTCAGTGGTCGACCTCCTGCAGGGACGGATCGAGGCCCGGCGGCTGCAGGGCAAAAAGGTGATCATCGGCGCCAGTGCGGTTGAGCTGCGCGATTTCTTTCAGGTGCCGAAGCATGGCTTCGTTTCAGGGTCACTTCTTCAGGCAATCGGCACGGAGACTGTTCTGCAGGGGCGGGCGCTGAAGGAAGCGGATCGGGCCATCATTGCAGCCGGGCTCGCGCTGATGGCGCTTCTGATGTTCACGGTGCGGCGGCTCAGGTGGCATGTCGTCCTCCTCGCCCTCGCCCTCGCCGCCGCGTTCGTCGAAACTGCCGCATTCTCCCTGCAGGCTTGGCGCCCTGTCGCCCTGGACACGTCGGCTTGGCATGTCGCTTTCCTCGGCTATGCGGCACTGACGATCGGACGGGAGATCGACCTGCGCCGGATCCTCCTCCTCGTCGCAAACACCGAGAAGGATCATGCACAAGTCGTGCTCGACCAGGTCATTCTGGACAGCTTCGAGGGGATCGTCGTCGCGGACGAGGATGGGACCATCCAAGCGGTCAGCCGGGCCGCGGCCAGGATCCTGAAACCGCGGGAGCGTCGCCATTGGAAGGGGCGTCTCGTCAAGGAACTCGTGCCGGCGGAACTGGCGATTGCCATGCGCGAGGCCATCTCCGCCTGCTCCCAGGAGTTCTGGAAGGAGGCGGAACTGCGTGAGATGTCCCTGCATGGGGGCGGGCCCGGCGAGCGCGTGATCGAGTACATCGTCACGCCCTCTCGCCTGTCCGGCGGCGTGACCGCGGATGGATCCGCCTCCGCAGACCGCCTCGTCGTGTGCCTCAGCTTCAGGGATATCACGGATCGCAGGGTTGCGGAGAAGCGTCTGGAATATCTTGCCCGGTACGACACGCTGACGGGCCTGCCGAACCGCCATCACTTCATGGAAGCTCTCGGGAGCCTTCTCGACCGGAAGGGCTCCGGCGCGGTGCTCTACTTCGATCTCGACCGCTTCAAGACCGTCAACGACACGTTCGGCCACGCTATGGGAGACCAGCTTCTGAAGGCCGTTGCCCGTCGCGGCCTGGAACTGGTGCCCTCGCCACATCTGCTGGCGCGCTTCGGCGGCGATGAATTCGCCGCGCTCTGGCTGGGGCCGGTGGAGGCGGACGAGCTCGCGCTGCTGGCGCAGCACCTCATCGAGCATCTCAGCGATCCTTATCAGGTCAGCGGCACGCGGCTCACGGTCGGCGCGAGCATCGGCATTGCGATGCTCGGGGAGGCGGTGCGTGACCCGGCGATCATCATGAAGAATGTCGATACGGCCCTCTATCGCGCGAAAAGGGCGGGGGGCGGCTCCCATTGCTTCCATGCGGCTTCGATGGATGCGGCTCTCCAGGCGCGTCAAAAGCTGGAAGTCGAGCTTTGGGATGCGCAGGCGCGCCAGCAGTTCCAGGTGGTCTACCAGCCTCAATTCGAACTGACCGGCGGCAAGCTGATCGGTGTCGAAGCGCTCATGCGGTGGCCTCATCCCGAACGGGGCTTCGTTCCGCCCGACGAGTTCATCCCGGTCGCCGAAGAAATCGGCCTGATGGATTCCCTCGGCGAGTGGGTTCTGCACCGCGCGTGCGAGGAGGTTGCCCGTTGGCCGGGGGCGGTGAGACTTGCCGTCAACGTGTCTCCGGCCCAGTTCGAACGCGGGGATATGACCAAGATCGTCGCCAATGCTCTCGCCCGGTCCGGCCTTCCTGCGCAGCGGCTGGAACTCGAGATCACCGAGTCCCTGTTCATCCAGGAAAACGTCTCCGTCCGGGCGGTCATGAACAAGCTCAGGGCTCTCGGCGTCACCTTCGCGCTCGATGATTTCGGCACCGGCTACTCGTCTCTCGGCTATCTCCGGAAACTCCCCATCGACACGATCAAGATCGACCGCTCCTTCGTTCTCGGCGTGCCGCACGACCGAGAAGCGGTGGCCATCGTTCAGGCCGTGATCGCCATGGCCGCCAGCCTCGACATGCGGACCGTGGCGGAGGGGCTGGAAACGCAGGAGCAAATCGATGCGCTGCGGCAGTTCGGGTGCCAGAAAGGGCAAGGATACGGTCTCGGCCGGCCGCAATCGGCCGAGGAGATCATCGGCCTCCTGAGTTAGGCTCCCGGTTGTGCCGCAGCCAGGAGTTCATCCGCTTTTCCGCACGACGCGCTAGGTAAACATCTCCGGTCGCCACCCCTCGTGCACACGGTGTAGCAGAAATTCGTGGTTCCAAATTACTGCTATAGGTAATTTCGCCTCCTCGTTCGTCAGTTCCTGCTTCACTGCGATGTCTCCTCCGGCATCCTCAATGATCCAGGTTTTGATGCGGCCCCCGACTCTTGCGCCGGGCCTCCTCATACGCTCGGGAATACCGGGCGATGCCAGGTTTCCAACAACAGTCGCCATGCCTTGATTGAGCGCGGCGGCCGCTGGATAGAAAATGAAATAGCTGTCTTTGAACAGATCTGGTCCGGTCGAGTTTTGGTCGCCGTTTTTCACGGTGCTGACGGCTACCGCATCCCCATATGATGGGTGCCTGCCTAAATAGTGCAAATAGATAGGCTCGCCCGGGGCTGCGATTTTCAGGACATCTCCGACGCGTATTCTTTTCGGCATGTGTGATGATCACTAAGAGGAGCTGATGATACTTTCGGCGTATGCGAAGCAGATGCGCCGAAAGCGACTATCTCATCATCTCAAGTTACCGCCTAGATCACGTTGCGGACTCTGTCTGCGATCTCGCCGGTCTGCTCCCCAGTGGCGAGGAGGGGGACAGGGCGATGGCGTCGCCGGTGACGGCAGCATCAGGCGGTGTTCGTTGAAGGCGCGGTCCATGGCCGCGATGGCCCGTGGCGCCGACGGCGTCCGGGCGCAAGCCCCGCGTCAGCCCGTCATGGCATGGGCCTCATAGCCCGCCGCGTCGAGGGCGCGGGCAACTTCGACGCTTTGCGCACGGGTGACCACATGAACGCGGCCATGGTCCAAATCCACATCGACCCTGGCTTCGGGATCGAGGCGCTGAATCGCCCTGGTGACCGCGTTGACGCAGCCCTGGCACGTCATGCCGTCGACCTGCATCAAAAGGTCCTTGCGGGGTTCTTCCATCGGGGTCTCCTTCCGGAGCCACGCGGGTCCGGCAGCGGAGGCGTGGCAAAGTTGTTGTCTATTGTTCGATCGCGACGCTTGTGGCCTGAGACTCTTTTCGTACACCATCGCCGAATTGCTGATTCGCCGATTTTCGCCGAACCAGGGGAGCGGGGGCACCCATGGTGACCGAGAAGGTCCATATCGATAAGGAGCAGAGAGCGAAATTGTTCGCTCTCGCGCTCGCAAGTCTCGCCATGACGGGAACGGCCGTCGGGTTTCTGCCCATGGCCGCGATCGTGCCGTTGGTGACGTTCCTCGGCATCGCGGCGTCCGCGGGCTTCGTCCTGGCCTGGAAGAGGGCCGACGAGGCTTTCAGCGCCACGCAGCTTGCGAGAGACGATCTCGCTTACGTGAGCGCGCGGCTCGCCAAGCTCGAAGAGCTTTTGAAGGCTGCCCCTGTGGGGACGCCCACCCTTCGCACGACCATGGCGGAGGTGACCGGGACCGTGGGCCTGCTCGGAGGCGTGGTGCGCGAGCTGGCGAAGAATGTCGCGACCCAGAATCGCGACGTGGCCGAGCTGAAGGGCCATCTGAAGACCTCTCCGGCGCCGGAGAGCGAGCGGCAGGAGAGGGTGGCCCCCGTCCTGTTGCCCCAGACGGCTCCGCACGCCACCCCGGCCATCCGGCCCGCTCCGCAGCCCATGACCCGCAAGCCGGAGGAGGAAATCCGCCGGATGCGGCAGATCATGCAGGCCTTCGAGGCGGACGGAATCGAGCTGCACCTGCAGCCGATCGTGGGGCTTCCTCAGCGCAAGATCCGCTTCTATGAGGCGCTGGCGCGCCTGCGCCTCGCGGACGGGACGCTCCTCGGCCCCTCCGAGTTCCTCGGCGTTCTCGAGCGCCTGGGCCGCGCACCGGAATTCGACCGCCGGGTCCTCGGCCGCGCGATGGCGGTGGCTCGCCACCTCCTGGCCAAGGGCAGCGAGGCGATCGTCTGCATGAACCTGACGCCTCATTCCGTGCGGGAGCCGGGCTTCCTCTGGTCCCTGATGGGCATCATGGATTCCGCTCACGAGATCCTGGGCCGGGTCGTTCTCGAATTCCCGCAGGAATGCTGGCGCGACCTCGACGCCGAGCGCCGGGAAGCCTTGAGCGTATTGCAGGCCAAAGGCGTGCCTCTGTCCCTCGACACGGCAACCGATCTGCGCTTCGACGCCCGGGAGCTCTCCGATCTCGGCGTGCGCTTCGTGAAGCTGCCGGCGGAACTCCTGGTGGCCGCCGGGCGCGACGAGGCCCATCGCCTGAGGCCGGAGCTCGGCGTACGCGATTTCGCCTCGGCTCTGCGCCGAGAGGGAATCAGGCTGGTGGCCGAGCATGTGGAGCACGAGGAGATGGTGCCGGTTCTGGCCGATATCGGCGTGCCCCTGGCGCAGGGCTTCGTGTTCGCCGCGCCGCGCCCGGTCCGGGCCGAGGTGCTGGGCGCGGCCGCCGCACAACCGGCTTCTCCCGAGGGGACGCAGGCGGGTTTGCGACGGGCCGGATGAGCCGAATTGGTTGACTTGAGGGCCGCAAGGGCCTACCCGCCCGGTTTCATCACCAGCGAGATCCCATGACCGCCTCTTCCCGTCCCGCTCTCGTCGAGGGCCTGAAATCTCTTGCCGAGAATTACGACCTCATCCTGTGCGACGTCTGGGGCGTGCTGCACAATGGCGTGAGGGCCTACGAGGCGGCGGGCGAGGCGCTCACGCGCTTCCGCGCCAAGGGAGGCCGCGTCGTTCTCGTCTCCAACGCCCCGCGCCCCGGCGCCTCGGTGGGCACGCAGCTCGACGGCTTCAAGGTTCCTCGCACCGCCTACGACGCCATCGTCACTTCGGGCGACCTGACGCGGCTTGCCATCGAGGAGCGGATCGACCAGGTCGTGAACCACATCGGCCCGCCTCGGGACATGCCGATGTACGACGGCCTTCCCGTACGCTTCGGCTCCATCGAGGAGGCGGATTACGTGGTCTGTTCCGGTTTCGACGATGACGAGCGCGAGACCGTCGAGAATTACCGCGAGCGTCTCGAAACCATGCGCCGCCGCGATCTCCTGATGGTCTGCGCCAATCCTGATCTCATCGTGGAGCGCGGCCATATGATCCTGCCCTGCGCGGGCACGATCGCGCTCGCCTACGAAGAGATGGGCGGGACGGTGTTCTATGCCGGCAAGCCGCACGCGCCCGTCTATGAGCGGGCGCTCGCCGTGGCGTCCGGGTTCATTCATTGCCCCATTCCGAAGGAGCGCATCCTGGCCGTGGGCGACGCGATCCGGACGGATATCGCCGGAGCGGTCGGGTTCGGCATCGATTCCCTGATGGTCGCCCGCGGCATTCACGCGGAGGAACTCGGCCTCCACAAGGGCGATCTCGTTTCCGATCACGTCCAGGATTGGGCCGACCGTCAGCCCGTCATGCCGACCGCCATCACGGACGTGCTGTCCTGGGAGGCCTGAGCGCCTCCTTGACGCTGCTGCCGGTTGAGGTAGAGACCCGCTTCATGCCCTCCGACAAAGCTCTCGCACCGGTCTCCCCCTCCTTCGCGGTCTGCCGCGACGGGGAGCCCGTGCCCGAGAGCCTGAAGGGAGCCGTCGCGGCGATCGGCAATTTCGACGGCGTACATCGCGGGCATCGGCATCTGCTCGAGATCGCCCTGCGCTCCGGCCGCCCGGCCGCCGCCGTCACGTTCGAGCCGCATCCGCGCCTCTTCTTCCAGCCGAACAAGCCCCTGTTCCGGCTGACGCCGGAGCCGGTCAAGCTCGAAATCTTCGCCCGTCTCGGCCTTGCGGGCGCCTTCGTGCTCCGCTTCGACCAGAGGCTCGCATCCCTTGATCCGGAAGAATTCGTGGACCGGCTGGCCCGGGACCTCCACCTTTCGGGCGTCGTCATCGGCCACGATTTCCATTTCGGGCGCGGACGGGAGGGAACTCCGGAGCGGATGACCGATCTGTGCCGGAAGCGGGGGCTCGACTGCTTCGTCGCCCCCGCCATCGTGGAAGGGACGGAGCCGGTCTCCTCCAGCGCCATCCGCGCGGCCCTGGAGGCCGGGGATGTGGCGACGGCGAACAGGCTCCTCGGCTATCGCTGGTTCGTGCGCGCGGAGGTCCGGCATGGGGACAAGCGGGGCCGGGAGCTCGGCTATCCCACGGCCAATATGCGCCTTCCCGAGGATTGCCGGTTGCACCACGGGATTTACGCCGTCCGTGCCTCGGTTGAGGGGCGGCTCGTCGATGGCGTCGCCAGTTTCGGCCGCCGCCCGACCTTCGACAACGGCGCGCCCCTGCTGGAAACGCATCTCTTCGATTTTGCGGGCGATCTCTACGGCCGGACGGTCGATGTGGAGTTCGTCGCCTGGATCCGTGGCGAGGAGCGCTTCGACGGGATCGAGGCGCTGATCGCGCAGATGGACCGGGATTCGGAAGAGGCCAAGCGGATGCTGAAGGCCGACCGAACCCCGTCGATGATCGATTAGACGAACACTTCTAGGAGAACGCTTGGCCCTCGGGAGCGCCCCGGCCGAGATCGTCGGGCAGCGGGTCGCCCTCCGCCACGAAGCGCAGCGAGACCGAATTCATGCAGTAGCGCTCGCCGGTCGGGGGCGGGCCGTCCGGGAATACGTGGCCGAGATGGCCCTCGCAGCGGGCGCAGCGGATTTCCGTGCGGACCATGCCGTAGCTCGTGTCGCGCACGAAGGCGACGTGGTCACGGTCGATGGGATTGAAGAAGCTCGGCCAGCCGGTGCCGGATTCGAACTTGGTCCCCGACTTGAAGAGCGGCAGCCCGCAGAGGCGGCAGCAATAGGTGCCCTTCTCCTTGGCCTCGTTGAAGATTCCGCAGAAGGGACGTTCCGTGCCGTGCTCCAGGAGAACGCGGCGCTCCTCGTCGTCGAGGTCGTCCACGAGCCTGCGCAACTCGTCCGAGGAGGGGGGCGTCAGGTCGAAGCCCGCGCTGGAGCGCTTGCCTTCCGTGGTGGTCATGTCTGCCATGGGTCAATCCTAACCTGGTGGGCCTGGTGGTGATCTGGCTCCTAAGATAGGGATCGAGAGCGCAAATCACCACGCTTTATTATCCGTCCCGGCGCTGCTAAAAGGCTCCCATGCCCATGGATTTTCAGGCTCAAGCCCCGGCCCGTGTCCGGCCTTCGCGAATTATCGGCCCGGCCCTCGCGTAATCCGCGAAGGTCCGGGATCTTTGCCGTTCGCCTCAAATACAGCCTGAATGGAGCCCCACGATCAGGGGCCGCTTGGATCGATTGACCGTTATGACCGACAGACCTGAGAGCGCCGCTCGCGACTATTCCGAAACCCTCTTCCTGCCCCAGACCGAGTTTCCGATGCGGGCCGGTCTGCCCCAGCGCGAGCCGCTCTTCCTGGAACGCTGGAACGAGATGAAGCTCTACGAGCGCCTGCGCGAGGTCCAGAAGGGCCGCACGCGCTTCGTGCTCCACGACGGACCTCCCTATGCCAACGGCAACATCCATATCGGCCATGCGCTCAACAAGATCCTGAAGGACCTCATCGTCCGCTCGCAGGGCATGCTCGGCTTCGACTCCAACTACGTGCCGGGCTGGGATTGCCACGGTCTTCCCATCGAGTGGAAGATCGAGGAGGAATACCGCGCCAAGGGCAAGAACAAGGACGAGGTGCCGATCGTCGAATTCCGCCGCGAGTGCCGCGCCTTCGCCGAGAAGTGGATCGACGTGCAGCGCGAGGAGTTCAAGCGCCTCGGCGTGGGCGGCGACTGGGCGCATCCCTATCTCACCATGTCCTATGACGCGGAAGCGCAGATCGCCCGCGAGATCATCAAGTTCGCCGTGAGCGACCAGCTCTATCGCGGCTCGAAGCCGGTCATGTGGTCCTCGGTCGAGAGGACCGCGCTCGCCGAGGCCGAGGTGGAGTATCACGAGAAGACCTCCACCACGATCTGGGTGAAGTTCAAGATCACCAACACCCTCGATGCCGATCTCGAAGGCGCATCGGTCGTGATCTGGACCACCACGCCCTGGACCATCCCGGCGAACCGCGCCATCGCCTATGGCGAGAACATCGCCTACGGCCTCTATACGGTGACGGACGCCGCCGAGGACAACTGGGCGCGGGTGGGCGACCGCCTGATCCTGGCCGACAAGCTCGCGGACGACGTGTTCAAGGCGGCGCGCGTCGCCGGTTACGAGCGCATCAAGGACGTGCTGCCGGTGATGATCGAGCGCTGCGCACATCCGTTCCGCGGCCTCGAAGGCGCGAACGGCTATTGGGATTTCGCCGTGCCGGTGCTGCCAGCCGATTATGTCACGGACGACGCCGGAACGGGCTTCGTGCACACCGCTCCGGGCCATGGCGCGGACGACTACAACACTTACGTGAAGCATCGCGACGTCTTCGCCGCCTGCGGCACGAAGGAAGTGCCGCACACGGTGGCGCCGGACTCGTCCTATTTCCCCGACGTGCCGTTCTTCGCGGGCGAGCGCATCTATGACGACAAGGGCAAGGATGCGGGCGCGAACGAAGCAGTCATCAAGAAGCTCGTGGAAGTCGGCGCGCTGATCGCGCGCGGCCGCCTGAAGCACCAGTATCCGCATTCCTGGCGCTCCAAGGGCCCGCTCATCTTCCGCAACACGCCGCAATGGTTCATCTCGATGGACAAGCCGCTCGACGACAAGGGCGACACCCTTCGCCAGCGCGCGCTGCGCGGCATCGAGAGCGTGCAATGGGTGCCGGAATCCGGCGAGAACCGCATCACCGGCATGATCGAGAACCGTCCCGACTGGGTGGTGTCGCGCCAGCGCGCCTGGGGCGTGCCGATCGCGGTCTTCGTGAAGAAGGGCACCAACGAAATCCTGAAGGACGAGCGCGTGAACGACGCCATCGCCGACGCCTTCGAGAAGGAGGGCGCGGATGCGTGGTATGCGGATGACGGCTCGCGCTTCCTGAAAGCGGGCGGCTACGATCTGAACGACTTCGAGAAAGTGAACGACATTCTCGACGTGTGGTTCGATTCCGGCTGCACGCATGCCTTCGCGCTGGAGAAGCGCCCCGACCTGCAGGTTCGCCGCAAGGTCGACGGCGGCCCCGACCGGGTCATGTATCTCGAAGGCTCGGACCAGCATCGCGGCTGGTTCCACTCGTCGCTGCTCGAGAGCTGCGGCACGCGCGGCCGCGCGCCTTACGACATCGTGGTGACTCACGGCTTCACGCTCGACGAGCAGGGCCGCAAGATGTCGAAGTCCCTGGGCAACACGGTCGCTCCGCAGGCCGTCATCAAGGAATACGGCGCGGACATCCTGCGCCTCTGGACGGCTTCGGTCGATTACTGGGACGACCAGCGCATCGGGCCCGAGATCATCAAGACGACGTCGGAAACCTATCGCAAGCTGCGCAACACGATCCGCTGGATGCTGGGTTCGCTCGCCCATTACCGCGAAGCGGACAAGGTCTCGTTCGAGGCCATGTCGGAGCTGGAGCGCTTCGTGCTGCATCGCCTCGTGGAACTCGACGGCGAAATGCGCGAGGCCTATGCGAGCTACGACTACAAGCGCGTGGTGGCTCTCCTCAACTCGTTCATGACCACGGACCTGTCGGCGTTCTATTTCGACGTGCGCAAGGACACGCTGTATTGCGACCCGACTTCAAGCGTCGTGCGCAAAAGCGCGCTGACCGTGATCGATCAGACCTTCCGCTGCGTGGTGACCTGGATCGCGCCGATCCTCGCCTTCACGGCGGAGGAGGCGTGGCTCGCGCGCTTCCCGAATGCGGAATCCGTGCATCTCGAAACGTTCCCGCAGGTTCCGGCGCAGTGGCGCGACGATGCGCTGGCCGAACGCTGGGCGAAGGTGCGCCGCGTGCGCCGCGTCGTCACCGGCGCGCTCGAGATCGAGCGGGCGCAGAAGCGCATCGGTGCGAGCCTGGAGGCTGCACCTGTCGTGCATATCGCCGACCAGAGCCTCTTCGAGGCCGTTCAGGGGCTCGATATGGCCGAGATCTGCATCACCTCGGCCATCCGGGTCGTGCAGGGCGAGGGGCCGGCGGAGGCGTTCCGTCTCGAAGACGTGAGGGGCGTGGCCGTGGTGCCTGAACTCGCCAAAGGCCGCAAATGCGCCCGCTCCTGGAAAGTCACGCCCGAGGTCGGAAGCGATCCGGATTATCCGGACGTGACGCCGCGCGATGCGGAAGCCCTTCGTGAATGGGACCGGTTGAAGGCGGCTGCGGAATGATCAAAGGCGAAGGCTCCCAGGCGTCGGCTCCGGGCTCGAGCGCTCCTCCATCGCCGCAGCGCCCCCGCGCTGCGGCCAAACCCCGCGCCTCCAGGAGCGGCGGCCGCGCGGCCCGGAACGGGCTCCCGCTGGCTGCGATCCTCGGATTTTCCGCCGCTCTCATCACTTTGATCCTCGATCAGGCCACGAAGATCTACGCCTATCGGGTTCTCGATCTGCCGATCAACGAACCCATCGTGCTGACTCCGTTCCTCAAGCTGATCGTGGTCTGGAACCGGGGCATCTCCTATGGGCTCTTCCAGCAGGACGGGGACCTGGGGCGCTGGATCTTGATCGTCGTCTCGATCCTGGCCTCCATCGGCTTGTCCGTCTGGATCCGCCGCACCAAGGCCAAGCTCCTGGGGGCGTCTCTCGGACTGATCGTGGGCGGGGCCATCGGCAATGTCATCGACCGGCTGTGGTACGGGGCGGTGTTCGACTTCATCCAGTTCCATGTGGGAGACTGGTCCTGGTACGTGTTCAACGTGGCCGATGCGGCCATCGTTGCGGGTGTCATTGGATTGCTTTATGACTCCTTCGTTCTGGAAGGCCGGCGGAGCCGGTAATCCCGAGTCTGCCGGACAAGCTGCCATATGTTCGCCCTAAAGAGCGATCAGGCGTTCCAGGCATAATGAGAAACAATGGTGGGTGTGCCATGAAGGGAATGAGAATCTTTGGCTTCGCGGGGGCGCTGGCGCTCCTGGTCGCCGCATCCTCCGCTTCGGCGCAGGAGGGCGAGGCCGTGAAGAGCCTGCTCGGTAGCATCGGCATCATTCCCAAGGAAAAAGAGCCTATCATCTACAACGAGCGCGCTCCCTTGGTGCTGCCGCCTAAAATGGATCTTCCGCCGCCGGCGGCGTCGAACGGCGCCGAGGCCACGAACGCCAATTGGCCCAAGGATCCGGACCTGGCGGCCCGCCGCAAGGCTGCGAAAGAGGCCAAGACTCCTTACACGGAATCCGAGCTCTACAAGCTCAGCGAGGGCAGGCGCCTGTCCATCGACGAGGTCCGCGCTGGCCGCAATCCCAACAGCCGTGACGCTCTTCCGCAGCCTTCCGGAGGCTGGGGCAAGGAAAACAGCCGCATGACGCCGGACGAATTGCGCGCGTTCGGAACGAACCAGAAGGTGGAGCTCGATGGCAACGGTCTGGAGCGCCGTTACCTGAGCGATCCGCCGGCCAATCTCCTGAAGGCGGCGCCCGGCGCGGCTCTCAAGGCATCCGCCGATCCGAAGCCGATGGGTGACCCCGACAGCCCGCAGGCTTTCATCCAGCAACAGCAGCAGCGCAGGCAGTAACGCACTGCTCCTTTCCTTCCTTTTCAGGCGAACGGGTTCCACCCGCTTCGCCTGAAAACGTTCTAAGGGCCTTGCAAAGCCAAGCCTGTTTGAGGCCCGCAGGCGCAAAACCATGTCGCACCGAAAGGTGTCCTGCCTCGCTTGCTTGCGTCCCCGATTGGGCTATCCCGTAGGAATCGCCCTACGAAACGATTTGATGCTTCCAAGGTTGAACCATTATGAAGACTGCCTCCAAGCCCATTCTCAGAGCCGACGCCTCGTCCTTCGGGCGCACGGAAGGCAGCGGCCCGAATTTGTCGTCCTTCACCCTCGACAACGGTCTCGACGTCGTGGTGATCCCCGATCATCGCGCTCCCGTCGCCACGCATATGGTGTGGTACCGCAACGGCTCGGCGGATGATCCGATCGGACAATCGGGCATCGCGCATTTTCTTGAGCACCTGATGTTCAAGGGCACCGAGAAACATCCCGCGGGCGAGTTCTCGAAAGTGGTTTCCGGCCTCGGCGGCCAGGAGAACGCTTTCACGTCGTTCGACTACACGGCCTATTTCCAGCGCGTCGCGCGCGAGAACCTGAAGGTCATGATGGAGTTCGAATCGGACCGCATGACCAATCTTCTGCTCGAGGAAGCCGTGATCGGCCCGGAGCGCGACGTGGTGCTGGAAGAGCGCCGCATGCGCGTGGAGACCGATCCGTCCGCGCAATTGTCCGAAGCGATGGCGGCTTCGCTCTTCGTGCATCACCCTTACGGCATTCCGATCATCGGCTGGATGCACGAGATCGAGACGCTCAACCGCGAGCATGCCCTCGATTACTACAAGCGTTTCTATACGCCTGAGAACGCCATTCTGGTCGTGGCCGGCGATGTGACGGCAGACGAGGTGCGCCGTCTGGCGGACGCCACCTATGGCCGCATCTCCCCACAGGGCAAGCGGCCGGTGCGCGTGCGTCCGCGCGAGCCCGAGCCCGTGGCCGCGCGCCATATCACAGTGGCCGATCCGAAGGTCGAGCAGCCGACGCTGCAGCGGCTCTATCTCGTGCCGTCCTGCCGTACGGTAAGCCATCGCGATTGCTATGCGCTCGAGTTGCTCGCCGAGGTGATCGGCGGCGGTCCCACATCCTATCTCTACCGCAAGCTCGTGATGGAACGCGGCATCGCCGTGAACGCGGGCGCGTGGTACATGTCCTCCGCCATGGAAGACACGCGCTTCTGCGTCTATGCGGTTCCGGCCGAGGGCGTTTCCCTGTCCGCGCTCGAGGAGGCCATGGACGCAGTGCTGAAGATGGTTCCGACGGAGGCGCTCGATTCCGATTCCATCGAGCGCGCCAAGACGCGTCTCGTGGCCGAGACGATCTATTCCACCGACAGCCAGTCCTCGCTCGCCCGCATCTACGGTTCTGCTCTCGCCATCGGCGAGACGATCGAGGACGTGCGCCGCTGGCCGGTAGAAATCGAAACCGTGCTCAAGGAGGATCTCGCCTCCGCCACCGAGCGCTATCTCGTCGCCCGCCGCTCCGTGACGGGCTATCTGCAGAAGTCGGCTTCTTGACCGCCTGCTTGAGATTCGAGGGAAAGATGACCGCTTCCGTTGAAACCCTGTCCTCGTCGCCCACGACCGTGAAGGCCCTGACCTCCGCGGGCGGCGTCGAGGCGTGGCACGTCGAATCCGACGTGGTGCCGTTGATCGCAGTTTCCTTCATCTTCGAAGGCGGCTCCGCGCACGATCCCGCCGACAAGCCGGGCGTCGCGCAGATGCTGGCGCGCCTGCTCGACGAGGGCGCGGGCGAATACGATTCCGACGCCTTCCAGGAGCGCCTCGCCGCGCGTGCGATCGAGCTGTCCTTCAATGCGGGCAACGACGCCATCGGCGGCTCGCTGAAGACGCTCGTGAAGCACGCGGACGAAGCCTTCGAGCTGTTGCGGCTCGCGCTCGTCGAGCCGCGCTTCGACCAGGATGCCATCGAGCGCGTGCGCGCCCAGACCATCGCGGGTCTGCGCTACCAGCAGAACGATCCGGGCGTCATGGCCACGCGCCGCTTCTTCGAGGAAGGTTTTGCGGACCATCCCTATGGCCGCCCGACCTCGGGCACGCCTGAGAGCGTGGCCGCCATCACGCGGGACGATCTCATGGCGATGCATCGCGCCATGATTGCGCGCGGTCGCGTGAAGATCGCCGTCGTCGGCGCTATTTCCGCCGACAATCTATCGGTGCTGCTCGATCAGGTCTTCGGTTCGCTGCCCGAGGCGAAATCGCTTTCCGTCATCGAGACTGCGGCATTGCAGAAGATTGGCTCGCGCATCGTCGTCGATCTCGACGTTCCGCAATCCGTCATCCGGTTCGGCACACCCGGCATCGCATGGCGCGACCCCGGCTTCATCCCGGCCTATGTGCTCAATCACATCTTCGGCGGCGGTTCCTTCACCTCGCGGCTTTTCCAGGAAGTGCGCGAGAAGCGTGGTCTCGCCTACAGCGTCGGCACCTCGCTCGTCAGCTATCGCGCCGCCGCCATGACCTGGGGCTACACCGCGACCAAGAACGAGCGCGTGGTGGAATGCCTCGATGTGATCGCGAGCGAAATGGCGCGTCTCAGGGAAGAAGGCCCCTCCGATGAGGAGTTGCAGAAGGCGAAGGATTACCTCATCGGCTCCTACGCTCTCGGTTTCGACACCTCGACGAAGATCGCGCATACCCTCGTGCAGATCGCGTTCGAGGGCCTTGGGATCGACTATATCGGCCGTCGCAATCCATTGGTGGCTTCCGTCACGCAGGCCGATATCCGCAAGGCTGCCGACCGCATCTTCGGCGATGGCAGGATGCTGACCGTGATTGCGGGACGACCGACGGGACTTTAGGGGATCGGACGCAAAAGCGGGCACCGGATTTGCGTGGAAAGATGCCCCCAGATCAACAGCTTAAAGCATCGGACGTGAGGACGATTTCTCATTCGATGCTTTAGAAAAGCCATTCATGAAATATGGAAGGGGAGCCGCTTGGCTCCCCTATTATTGTCGAGTGGCCTGTTTAATCAAACAACGAGGAAGTCGGCATTGGTCATATGGAGACCCTTGCTGAGCTGCGCGAACTTGATCGCAGCGCCCCGCCCCGAGCCGTCGGCATCGTAATAGAGCGCACCGGTCTTGTTGTCGTAGACGATGTAGTCGTTCTTGTCCTTCGCCTTCGCGTAGATGGTGAAGAAGTCCTTGTTCAGGGTGCCCGCCTTGCCGAGCTTCTTGAAGAGAGCGTTCTCCAGGCGGATCGTATCGTCCCTCACGCTGAAGTTGCTGATCGTGTCCACATTGAAGGTTCTGTTCAAGGTAGTGTTGAACACGAAGGCATCCCTGCCGGACCCGCCCGATAATGTGTCGTTGCCCAAGCCGCCGAAGAGGGTGTCGTTGCCGGCTCCGCCGTTGACGTGGTTGCGCCCGGCATTGCCGATGATCGTGTTGCCGAGCCCGTTGCCCGTGAGCGTGAGCGCGCCCGATCCGGTTGCGATCAGCCTCTCCACGTTAGCCGTCAGGGTATGGCTGACGGCAGTGTAGACCAGATCCGCCGTGCCGCCGGTGGCGGTCTCGATCACGCGGTCGCCGGCATTGTCCACATAGTAGGTGTCGTTGTCGACGCCGCCGATCATGGTGTCCGCGCCCGACAAACCATTGAGCACGTCACGGCCGATGTCGGCCCGGAGCGTATCCGCGCCGGCAGTGCCGATCAGCTGCTCGCCCTGGACATCGCCGACATTGATGATGAAGGTCTTGGAAGCCATGCCGCCGTTCCCGTCGGAGGCGTTCACATGGATGGTGTAGGAGCGGGTGTCGCTCTCGAAGTCGAGGACTTTGCCGGGAGCAAGCTTGACCTGTCCGTTCTCGATCACGAACATGCCATCCGCATTGCCGCCACCTTCCGCGGTATCCTCGAAGCTCCAGGCGATGGTGTCGCCGTCGGCGTCGGAGGCGCTGAGATCGCCAAGAACGGTGTTTCCTTCCTGAACCGGCACGATCTCCGTATGGCCGGCCAGGCGCAGGTCCGACGGCGCACGATTGATGACGAGTCGCTCAGTCCCATCGCTGAACTGGGCGATCTCGACGCCGAAGAGGATGTCGACCCCATCACCATCCGTGCGGCTGTCCGTGATGGTGATGCTGCCGTCATCATTATGGGTGATCGTGTAGTTGGCGCGATTGCCGCTGAACACGGCGGTATCGAGATTGTTGCCGCCGGCGAGGGTGTCGTCGCCAGCGCCGCCGGCGAGGGTGTCGTCGCCGACGCTGCCCCAGAGATGGTTGGCGGCGATGTTGCCGGTGAGGGTGTCATTGCCGGAACCGCCTTTGGCGTTCTCGATCAGCGAGCGTGGGTCGTCATGATGCAGAAGTGCGTTGTAGACGTTGCCGCGGGCGCTGTAGTTTTCCGGAGATGGAAAGTAACCCAGCCACGCTCTCTGCTCTTGGCCGAAGGTGGAATACTCGCCCGGCCTGAGGTCGAGCTTGAGATCGGCGGTGTAGTTGGACAAATCATAGGTATCGGTGCCACCCCCGTCCCAGATCGTTTGAAAAATCTGGTTCATGACGAAGCTGCCCGTTCCGTCAGTCGCCCCTTCGCGCCCCTGCGATATGCCATCGACGAAGACTTCGCCGGTTGTCGGACTCCAGGTATAGGTGGTGTCGTTGCTGCGGAAGGTGTAGTTCGCGCCGTACATCTCCTGCAGAGCGGCGATATCCAGCATCATATAGGTTTGCGGATAGGCATAAGAAAAGCTTTCTTCCGGACCCGCCAAAGCCGAGCCCTTCGGCACGACGTAGGGCGCGCCCGAGTATGACATGACGGTGTATTCGAAGAAATCCGCATCGAACGGGACGGTCACATCCTCTTGCTCATGAAGATCGAAGCTGTGCTTCAAGCCGAGGGCATGGCCGACTTCATGGATCATGATATAGGAGCCGTAGCTGCCATTGGCCGGGGTAATGTAATCGTCATATCTTTGACCCAGCCACACATCGCCCTCGCGGACACCGAATTTACTGCCGGGATAGTAAGCCCAGGCACTGCTTGGGTCGGACGATGTGGCGATAAGCATATGCGTGCTTGCCGTCGCGGTAGAATCTTTTACCAAAGTTAAGTTCGTGAACCCCATAATCGGGGTGAGTGTCAGGGCCTGGATGCCGCCGGATCGTGCGCCGGTGATGAACGCGTCGATTGTTTCCTGAGCGAATTGAGAGACAGGCACGAAATTGTGGTTGAACTCCTCGGTGCCATCATAGGGAATGGGGTAGGGAGCGGGCGTCGTCGGAAAACCATAATGAATGACGGTGCCCGCCGGCCATTTGTATCCTGACATCACACCGTCGACATAAGCGTTTCCCGTGCGCGCAGGATCGTAGACGCCGACGATTGCGGGGGCGAGGGCGGTGTTGCTGCTCGTCAGATTCAGGGTATCGAACATCAATGAAAGGGACATGGTCTCTCCCGTGCAGGATGAAAGCGGCAGAGCGATGAGGGCGGCCGTTGCCAGCTCGGGCGAGGCGCAAACGGCCGTCCGCGTCAGGTGATGATGAAATCGAGGTGGCTGAGGGCCGCACCGGGCTTGAGCTTGGCGAAGGCCACCGCCGCTCCCGCGCCCGAACCGTCCGCATCGTAGGACACAACGCCTGTCGCCTTGTGGTAGACGATGAAGTCGTTGTCATCCTTGGCCACATCGCCGATGACGAAGAACGCGCTGTCGAGCGCGCCCGTCTTCGTCAGCTTACGGAAAATCGCATTCTCCAGGCATATCGTGTCGTCCCTGGCGGACCAGTCCCGGATGTCGTCTCTGTTCCAGCGACCGTTGGGCACCGTGTTGAACACGAACTTGTCCGCGCCCGTGCCGCCGTAGAGGACATCGTTGCCGCCACGTCCGTTGAGAATGTCGTTGCCCGCACCGCCAGCTATGATGTCAGCCCCACCCTTTCCATCAAGCCTGTCGTTGCCGCCCAGGCCATAGAGCTTGTCGTTGCCGGCCTTGCCCTCGAGCGTATCGGCCCTGGCCGTGCCGCTGCGGGCAAAGCCTGGATTAACGAGCGTCACGACCTGATCGCTGAACTTGGCGAAGTTGATGCTGATCAGCGTATCGGTGCCGTCGCCGTTCGCGCGCAGGTCGGCGACGGTAATGCTGCCGTCGTTGTTATGGGTGATCGTGTAGTTGGATCGGGAGCCACTGAACACGGCGGTGTCAGTGTCGCCGCCGCCATCGAGGATATCGTTGTCGGCGCCACCGCTGAGAGTGTCGTCGCCGACGCTGCCCCAGAGATGATTGGCGGCGATGTTGCCGGTGAGGGTGTCGTTGCCGGAACCGCCCTTTGCGTTCTCGATCAGCGAGCGCGGGTCGTCGTGATGCAGAAGCGCGTTGTAGACGTTGCCGCGGGCGTAGTAGTTTCCGTTGTGGATATCCCGGCCAATATACAACCGCTGTTCTTGGCTGAAGGTGGAATACTCGCCTGGCCTGAGGTCGAGCTTGAGATCGGCGGTGTAGTTGGACAGGTCATAGGTATCTGTGCCACCCCCGTCCCAGATCGTCTGGAATATCTTGTTGGCTTTGCTGAAATTGGTGAGCCCGTCTCCTATGACGCCGTTCGGAACGCCGTCGACGAAGACTTCGCCGGTGGTCGGGCTCCAGGTATAGGTGCTGTCGTTGCTGCGGAAGGTGTAGTTAGCGCCGTACATCTCCTGCAGGGCGGCGATGTCCAGCATCATGAAGGTCTGGCTGGTATAGAAGTTGAGATTGTCGATTTCCGGATGCGGTCCGGCAGGCCCGCCGATGCCCAACTGCGCCGTGGGGAGTTCCACACTGGGAGCATCGTAATAGGTCATCAGCGTATATTCTTTGAACTGCTTGTCTCTCGGGATGTCCATGTACCCGCTGTTCAGGCCGAGAGCTTTTCCGAGAGCCCACAGATGCGTATAATAACCCCAGGTTCCATTGACGGGAGTCTGAAGCTGGAAGGCGGCCCCGTAAGCGCCGGTGTTGCCCAGCCAGATATCGCCGTCGGCCCCACCTTGATCGGCGTGCTCACCCGGTGCGAAGCCATAGGAGAATGGGGCGTATGACGACACGCCGATCCGCATATCCGTTTGGCTTGTCGCTGGATCCGACTGGATGAACCCGAGATTGGTGAAACCCGAGACAGGGGTGAGGGTCATGGCGCTCCCGGCCAGGAGCCTTTGGCCCGTCAGGATGCCCTGGAAGGCGGCCACGGACATCGCCGACACAGACTGAAAATGATGTAGGGGATACCGGCCATAGTATAGGGCGGGATCCCCATAGGCCGTTGCCGATTGGGCGAAGCCATAGGACACGGGACTTCCGTCCCACCGCCATCCCGACAGGAGGGGATCGATATAGGGATTTCCAGTCGTTGTTCCGTCGTGAACGCCCGTTGCCATGGAAGAAGACCTTGCTTATGTTATAGTATTGCATATTACAGAAAATCTCCTTTCCATCAACCGAGGCAGATTGATTTAAGAATTCTGCCTTTCCCTTCGGGAGAACAAGCCTCTAGCCGATCACCCTATCCGGCCCTAAAGTTTCGCTTCCCCGTGGAACGAGCCGGAGAGGACCCGCATGGCCCTGCAGCAATCGGTTGAGCTTGCCCTGGCATCCACCATCGGGGAGGGCGGTGTTTCGCAGGGGACGTTCGAGGCGGCCCTCGCGACCGTCAGCAAAGCCATGGAGCGACTGTCGGAGGATGATGCGTCGGGACGCCTGCCGCTGCTCCACATGCCGCGCACGACGGACGATCTCGCCGCCGTCAAGGAAGCGGCCACTTGGCTGCGCCTGGATACGACGGACGTGATTTTTCTCGGCACCGGCGGTTCAAGCCTGGGCGGGCAGACCCTGGCCCAGCTGAAGGATTATGCGGTGCCGGGAGCCGGACGCTTCACGGAGAGTCCGCGGGTTCACTTCCTCGACAATCTCGACCCCGTCACCTTAGACCACGTGCTGCACAAACTGCCGCTGTCTTCGACGCGCTTCGTGGCGATCTCGAAATCGGGCGGCACGGGCGAGACCCTGATGCAGACCATCGCGGTGCTGTCCGCTCTCGATAAAGCGGGCCTCAAGGCCATGCCCAAGGATATGGTCCTGGGCCTGTCCGAGCCGCGCAAGGATGGCGGGCGGAATGCCCTGCGGGACCTTCTGGAGCCGGAGGGCGTGCGCTTCCTGGAACATCATATGGGCATCGGGGGGCGCTATTCCGTGCTCACCAATGTGGGCCTTCTGCCCGCGGCCGTCCTCGGCCTCGACATCGCCGCCATTCGCCAGGGCGCGGCGGACGCCTACGAGCCTTTCCGCAATGGCAGCGCCGCCAAGGACACGCCGGCGGCCCTCGGCGCCGCGCTCAACGTGGCTGCCGCCAAGGAGGGCAAGGGCATCGCCGTCACGATGGCCTATGCGGACCGCCTGGAGCGATTCACCCGCTGGTGGGTGCAGCTCTGGGCCGAGAGCATCGGCAAGAACGGCAAGGGCACGCAGCCCGTGGCCGCCATCGGCCCGGTCGATCAGCACAGCCAGCTCCAGCTCTATCTCGCCGGCCCCAACGACAAGCTCTTCACCGTCATGACCACGGACGTGGCCGGGCAGGGGCCTCTCATGGACGAGAAGCTCGCCAAACGCGCGGGCGAGGCGGGCTTCGGCGGCAAGCGCATCGGCGATCTGGTGGCGGCGCAAGGGCGCGCGACGGCCGATGCGCTCGCCAGGAACGGCCGTCCGACCCGGCGCCTCCATATCGAGAAGCTCGACGAGCGCGCCGTGGGCGAACTGCTGATGCATTTCATGCTGGAGACCATTCTCACCGGCTATGCGCTCGGCGTCGATCCCTTCGACCAGCCGGCGGTGGAGGAGGGCAAGATCCTCGCCAAGCAGTACCTGGCGCAGGGGTAGGCGGCAGCGTCGTCATCCCGGATTCGGATTCTTCCCGTCGTCACCGGCCTTGTGCCGGTGATCCCGATTGTGAAGAACGCTATGCCTTTCGGATCGAGATAGCCGGGACAAGCCCGGCCATGACGTGGGCGCCCCCGTCATTGTGGTGAATGGGCAGGGGAATAACGTCGCGGCTGCTGGCGTCGAGGGGCCTCGGCCCCTATCTTTCCTCTCCCGAATCCCTCGAACGTGAAGCGCCTCATGCTCGTCCGCCGCCTCGATCCCATTCTCGTCGACCGCATCGCCGCGGGCGAGGTTGTCGAGCGTCCCGCGGCCGCCGTGAAGGAACTCGTCGAGAACGCCGTCGATGCTGGCGCGGGCTCCATCGAGATCACCGTGGAGGCCGGCGGCCGGCGCCTGATCCGCATCGTCGACGACGGGCAGGGCATGTCGCCGGAGGACCTGGAGCTCGCCGTCGAACGCCACGCCACCTCCAAGCTGCCCGACGGCGATCTGTTTTCCATCAACACGCTGGGCTTTCGCGGCGAGGCCCTGCCGTCCATCGGCGCCGTGGCGCGCTTGTGCATCACGACGCGGACGAAGGACGCCGAAACCGGCTCCATGATCGTGGTCGAGGGCGGCGTGAAACACCCCGTGCGGCCCGCGCCGGCCCCCAAGGGCACACGCGTCGAAGTGACGGATCTGTTCGCCGCCACGCCCGCGCGTCTGAAATTCCTGAAGAGTGACCGCTCCGAGGCGCAGGCCGTCGCGGAGATCGTCAAGCGCCTCGCCATCGCGCATCCGACCGTGCGGTTCACGCTGTCGGGCGAGCACATCACATCCTTCACCTATCCGCCGGAGGAGCCCGGCGAGCACGGCTTCCTGCGCCGCCTCTCACGCGTTCTCGGCTCAGACTTCAACGAGAACGCCATGGCGATCGGTGTCGAGCGCGAAGGTGTGCGGATCACGGGCTTCGCGAGCTTGCCGACCTATCATCGTGGAACCTCCACCTCGGTCCATTTCGTCGTGAACGGGCGGCCCGTGCGCGACAAGCTTCTGCTCGGCGCGGTGCGGGGCGCCTATGCCGACGTGATGGCCTCCGACCGCCATCCGGTTCTTGCCATGATGATCGATCTCGATCCCCGCGCGGTGGACGTGAACGTGCATCCGGCGAAAACCGAAGTGCGCTTCCGCGATCCCGCCTTCGTGCGCGGCTTCCTGGTGGCGGCGATCAAGGAGGCGATCACGCGCTTTTCCATGCGCGCGTCCTCGACTGTCGGCGCGCGCACCCTGGAGAGCCTGCGTCCGCAAGGCATGCTGTCGTCACGCCCTCCCTATGGCCATCACCGGCCTTCGATCATCCGCCCGTCGAGCGCTTTCGCCAACTGGCAGGCGCCGCTCGATCCCGCTCCGCCGCCGTACGCATCGTCTTCCGGGTTGGCGGAAACGCAGGCGAGCCTGCCCGATCTCGCGGCGCCCTCGGCCGACAGCCGCGCGACGCTCACCGAGATCGAGCCGGAGACGGAGGCGTCTCCTCTCGGCGCGGCCCGCGCGCAGCTGCACGGCACCTACATCGTCGCGCAGACGCAGGACGGCATCGTCATCGTCGATCAGCATGCGGCGCATGAGCGCCTCGTCTATGAGCGGCTGAAGCGCGAGCGCGCGTCCTCGGGCATCGCGCGCCAGCTGCTGCTGATCCCCGAGGTCGTGGATCTCGACCCCGTGGATGCGGACCGCGTGCTTGCGGAAGCCTCCATGCTGGAGAGCCTCGGTCTCGCCGTCGAGCCTTTCGGCCATGGCGCGCTGCTCGTGCGCGAGGTTCCCTCGGCGCTTGCGGGCGGACGCATCAAGGATCTGGTGCAGGACGTGGCGGATGCGCTCGCCGAATGGGGCCAGGGCGCCGCCAATCCGCTGGAGGAGCGGCTCGACGCGGTGCTCTCGCGCATGTCGTGCCACGGCTCCATTCGCGCCGGACGACGCATGCGGCCCGAAGAGATGAACGCGCTGCTGCGCGAGATGGAAGCCACGCCTCTCTCCGGCCAGTGCAATCACGGGCGGCCCACTTACGTGGAGCTGAAGCTCAGCGACATCGAGCGGCTGTTTGGACGGCGCTAGCAGCTAGGCCGCGCCCTGACGCAAAAGGTCGCGCAGGCTGAGATCATCACGCTCCACCTCGACCCGGACCTTCGCGAATTCGTCGTGAAACGAGCCGGAGGCGTGGGCGATATGCTGCAGATGGCCGCCGACCCGATCTGGCGCGCAGACGAAGTGGACGCCGAGGGAGCCCCGGTTGCGCCAGCACAGACGCGCCCGGTGGACCTGAAGGTCGTGAGCAGCGATGAAGAGCTCGAAATCGTCAGGCAGCTCCGTGTGCTGGTCGAGAGCGATCCTCGCGCCGCCGGTCGAGATGTCCTCGATCCTGCAGGAAATCATGGAATCGGGCCCCAGCACGATCTTAGCGAGATGCTGCGTGCGAAAGCGCCGGGCCTGCCGACGATTGTCGATTTGGCTGCGAGTGCCCATGGGCCCGACCTGCTGGAATGGTTAACGCCACGCTTGGTTCTTAATGTTGCGTTAACTTTTTTCCAATTCCCCTTTTGGGTATCGCCGTAGGACATTAGTCCAATACGATTGGCGGGCCGCCTAAACCAGGATCTGACGCGCGACGGCTCCTACGAAGCCCATGCCCATCAGAAGGAACGGAAACCACTTGGGGCAGGAGGTCGGTTCGACGGGTCTCATCCTCTGTCGCTCTCTCCGTTTGTCACACGGCTGCGGAGGCGGGATGAGCCCCAGTTCATCCGTGAAGCCCATCCCTCGTGCCCCCACGCGCCATCGCTAAAGGCTTGAGGTGACGAGACGATGACACCTTGAGAATTGGCGCCCCGGCCAGGAGAGGTCGATCCCACGGCCAGGGCGTGGGCTGCTTGTGAGCGATCACCGCAGCATCCCGATGGTATTTCGCGTGCATGGGGCGTCAACGGATCGGCGGCGCGCAAATGCCGCATCGCTGTTCATTCGGTGAGGAAAGAACAGATGCTCTGTCGATCCGCTGCGCAACGAGCCGCAATGGCAATGTCCGGAGGCCGGAAACGCCATCAGCGCGATGGGCCGGGACGTTCCGACGACGCAGCCCAGATATTGAGCCCGCCTTCCAGGGCGTAGCGGTCGATCTCCGCAAGCTCGTCCGGCGTGAACGAGAGATTCTTGAGCGCTCCGACGCAATCCATCACCTGCTCGGGGCGGCTCGCGCCGATGAGGGCGGAGGTGACGCGTCCGCCGCGCAGGACCCAGGCCAGAGCCATCTGCGCGAGAGTTTGTCCGCGCCTCTGCGCGATGTCGTTGAGGCTGCGGATCCGGGACAGATTCTCCTCGCTCAGAAAGCTCGTCCGGAGCGACTTGCCCGCCGCCGCT
Source organism: Microvirga sp. HS2 (assembly GCF_055792805.1). Lineage (NCBI taxonomy): Bacteria > Pseudomonadati > Pseudomonadota > Alphaproteobacteria > Hyphomicrobiales > Methylobacteriaceae > Microvirga > Microvirga sp. HS2. The sequence goes on along the minus strand of NZ_JBVVAJ010000005.1, from coordinate 152,432 downwards.
CTGCTGCTCTCCGGAATGCCGCCGAGATACTTCGTGGTCAGCATGCCCTGCGCCAGCGGCGAGAACACGATGGAGCCCATGCCGAGATCGTCGAGGGTATCGAGAAGGCCGTCTTCTTCGATCCAGCGGTTGAGCATGGAATAGCTCGGCTGATGGATGATGCAGGGCGTCTTGAGTTCGCGCAGAATAGCCAGCGCTTCGCGTGTGCGCTGGGAGTTGTAGGAGGACAGGCCGACATAGAGCGCCTTGCCCTGCCGCACGGCGGAGTCGAGCGCCATCATGGTCTCTTCCAGCGGCGTCTCCGGATCGAAGCGGTGCGAGTAGAAGATATCGACATAATCGACGCCCAAGCGCCTGAGGCTCTGGTCGAGGCTGGAGAGAAGATATTTGCGGCTGCCCCATTCGCCGTAAGGGCCGGGCCACATGCGATAACCCGCCTTGGTGGAGATGACGAGCTCGTCGCGCAGCCCGTGGAATTCGCTGCGCAGGATCTCGCCGAACAGCGTCTCGGCCGAGCCGGGAGGCGGCCCGTAATTGTTGGCGAGGTCGAAATGGGTGACGCCCTGATCGAAGGCGGTCCGGCAGATTTCCCGCGCGGTCGCGGACGACTTGTCTTCGCCGAAATTGTGCCACAGCCCCAGCGAGATCGCCGGAAGCTTCAATCCGCTTCGTCCGCAGCGATTGTAGATCATCTCGTCGTAACGGTTGGCGGCGGGCTGATAGGCCATGGCTTCCTCCAGGAATTTCTCGCCACAGCAGGCTGGCACACGAGGCATGGCTGTGTCGAGAGAGGACGGATTTCAGGTCCGCGGCGGCATTTGTCATTCGAGAAAAGCTCGGCCATGGGCGAACAATTCCTATGAGCCGGCGTTAGCGGGGTGCCCGATAGGCCGTCGGAGGACCCTCATGAACAAGCTGTCGTGGAGCCCTGTTCTCCTCGGAACAGGCATCGTCATCGCGCTGCTGGGATTGGCGCTGGGAGCGGGCGGCCTCTGGCTGATCACACTCGGCGGCTCATGGTATTATTGCCTCGCGGGTCTGGGATTTCTGGTCACGGCTTATCTTCTCGTCACCGCGCGGCCTGCCGCCCTTTGGGTCTACGCGATCGTCGTCGCGGGAACGTTGCTCTGGGCCCTGTGGGAGGTCGGTCTCGACTGGTGGCCGCTCGGCGCCCGCGGAGGCCTAGTTTTCGTGATCGGGCTTTTTCTGCTGACGCCGTGGGTGAGGCGCGCCCTCAGGACGGAACCGGACCATACCGCCGCCCGCGCCATCCGGACGCGCGTGCCCGCCTTTCGCGGCGCGGGACTGCCGCTGAGCGCGATCCTCGGCGTCTCGCTCGTGGTTGCGGTCGCCTCGTGGTTTGTCGATCACCGCACGATCGAAGGCACCGCCCCTGAGGCGCGTGCGCAGGTTCCTCCCGATGCGCTCGGCGTTCCGGCCGGTGAATGGCACGCCTATGGGCGCACCGGATACGGGCAGCGCTATTCGCCGTTGAACCAGATCACGCCAGCCAACGTCACCAATCTCCAGGTCGCTTGGACTTATCGCACCGGCGACCTTCGTGGACGCCCGGGCGATCCCGTCGAGACCACGTTCCAGGTGACGCCCCTGAAGATCGGCAATCGGCTCTTCCTGTGCACGCCGCATCAGAACGTCATCGCCCTCGACGCCACGACCGGCCAGCAGATCTGGCGCTATGAGCCGAAGGTGCGCGGAGAGCTCGCGCTCCAGCATCTCACCTGTCGCGGGCTGTCCTATTATCCGGGAGACGGCGCGACGGCGGCCGCGCCTGCGGCCCCGCAGAACGGGCAGCCGCAGCCCGTGCCCGATCTGCCCGTCGCCGCGACGTCGAGCGCGCAGACGGTGCCGGAATGCAACGCGAAGCTGTTCATGCCCACTGCCGATGGCCGCCTGATCGCCATCAACCCCGACAACGGTGCCGTCTGCGCGGGCTTCGGCGGGGGAACGGGACAGATCAATCTCTGGCGCAACATGCCGAATGTGCAACCGGGCGCCTATTACTCCACGTCGCCGCCCGTAGTGGCGCGCGGCCTCATCATCGTCGGCGGCACGGTTCTCGACAACGTGTCGACCCATGAGCAGTCCGGCGTCATCCGCGCTTTCGACGTCAACACCGGCGCTCTCGTGTGGAACTGGGATTCCGGCAACCCCGACGTCACCACGCCAATCGCGCCGAACGAGACCTATGTGCCGAACTCGCCGAACAGCTGGTCCATCTCCAGCGTCGACGAGGATCTCGGCATGATCTACGTGCCGATCGGCAACCAGCCGCCGGATCAATGGGGCGGAAACCGCAGCGACAACGTGGAGCGCTTCTCATCCTCGGTGGTGGCGCTCGACATCGCGACCGGGCAGGTGCGCTGGGTGTTCCAGACCGTGCATCACGACCTGTGGGACTACGACGTGCCGTCGCAGCCGAGCCTGATCAACCTGACCGTGGGTGGACAGGACGTTCCCGCGCTCGTGCAGCCGACGAAGCAGGGCGAACTCTACGTGCTCGACCGGCGCAACGGCCAGCCCGTGCTGCCCGTCACCGAAAAGCCAGCGCCGCAGGGGGCCGCGCAGGGCGACAAAACGGCGCCGACGCAGCCGGTCTCGGCCCTGTCCTACGATCCTGCGCCGCTGAAGGAGAGCGACATGTGGGGCGCGACGCTGTTCGATCAGCTCGCCTGCCGCATCGCATTCAAGAAGCTGCGCTACGAGGGCCGCTTCACGCCGCCGTCACTGCAGGGCTCGCTGATCTATCCGGGCAATTTCGGCGTCTTCAACTGGGGCAGCATCGCGGTCGATCCGCAGCGCCAGATCGCCTTCACGACCCCGACCTATCTCGCCTTCGTGTCGCAGCTCGTTCCGCGCCATGACGACAAGACGCTCTATGTGCAGGGCGGGGAGCGGCCCAAAGGGAGCCTTCCCGCGCTCAACGAGAATTTCGGCGCGCCGTTTGCCGTGAAGCTCTACGCCTTCACGTCGCCGCTCGGCATTCCGTGCCAGGCTCCGCCATGGGGCTATGTGGCGGCGGCCGATCTCACCACGGGCAAGATCGTCTGGAAGCACAAGAACGGCACCACGCGCGATGCGTCGCCCGTTCCGCTACCCCTGCCGCTCGGCGTGCCCAATCTCGGCGGGCCCATCATGACCGCAGGCGGCGTGGCGTTTCTCTCGGGCACGATCGACTATTACATCCGCGCCTACGACGTCTCGAACGGCAGGCAGTTGTGGGAGGATCGTTTGCCCGCGGGCGGGCAGGCGACGCCCATGACCTATACGGGCGCGGACGGGCGGCAATATCTGCTCGTCGTCGCAGGCGGGCACGGTTCGCTCGGCACGAAGGCGGGTGATTACGTGATCGCCTATGCGCTGCCCAAGCAATAGTCTCGGCACGGCGCGCGTGATCCAGGTCCGAGCCGCGTCTTCTGACGTTCTCTCCTCGTCATCCCTGGGCTTGTCCCGGGGATCCCCGTCTTCGAGGCCCGGCATTTCCCGAGACGGGGATGGCCGGGTCAAGCCCGGCCATGACGGCGAGGAGCATGACGAGTGACGGCGTCAGCGCAAAGGAAATCTGCTCTTTGCCGCGCGGCTCCCCGAGCAGCCGACGGACCCTTCGATCCGCATGAGCGGTGCCCTAGAATTGCGTGATCACGCTGATTCCAAGGCCCTCGAACCTGTCCATATTCATGAGGGCCGCAGGAGCTTCCTCCAGGCTGATCCTCTTGCCGACGAGCTTGTGCGGCGCGAGCTTGCCCGTCTCGATCATGTTCATCATGGCCTGATAGCGGAAAGCCTGCATGCCGTGGCTGCCGAGAATCTCGAGTTCCCATCCGATCACGCGATCCATCGGAATGGGCGGACGTGCATGATCGCCCAGCATCAGGCCGACCTGCACGTGACGCCCGCGACGGCGCAGGTTCGCGATGGAGTTGAAGCAGGTGGTCGGATGGCCGAGTGCATCGATGGAAACATGCGCGCCGCCCTTCGTGATCTCGCGCACCGCTTCGACCACGTTGGCGACCTCGCCCGCGTTGATCGTCGCGACCGCACCCATCTGCTTTGCGAAGTCGAGCTTCTCGTTCGTCAGATCGATGGCGACTACGTTCGCGCCCATGGAAGCGGCGATCATGATCGCCGACAACCCGACGCCGCCGCAGCCATGCACGGCGACCCAGTCACCCGGCCCGACGCGCCCCTGGTCGACGATGGCGCGGAAGGAGGTGACAAAGCGGCAGCCGAGGCTCGCGGCGGTTTCGAAATCGAGGCTTTCGGGCAATGCCACGAGGTTCGTGTCCGCGTAATCGACCGCGACATATTCCGCGAACGATCCCCAAGCCGTGAAGCCCGGCTGGAACTGATGCTCGCAGACCTGATGATTGCCGGAATTGCATTCGAAGCAATGGCCGCATCCGCCGACGAACGGCACCGTGACGCGGTCGCCCTTCTTCCAGCGCGTCACCTGCTTGCCGGTGGCGAGAACCGTGCCCGCCAGTTCGTGGCCCGGCACATGCGGCAGCACCACGTCGGGATCGTGCCCCATCCAGCCGTGCCAGTCGCTCCGGCACAATCCCGTCGCTTCCACCTTGATCACCACGCCTTCCGCCGACGGGGTCGGATCGGGCACGGTCTGAACGCGCGGCGGCTGGCCGAATTGCTCGAAGAGAACGGCTTTCATGGGAGGCCTTTCATGCGTGCGGAGCGGGAAAGGACGGTATAGCGGGCGGTTGATGTGGGGGCAAATCCTGGCAGACCGCGCCTGTGACAACGGTGAAAGGGCTAGGCGCGATAGCGCCCGAACAGCACCTTGGTCTCCCCGTAATCCCGCCGCTCGATCTCCTCGAAGCCCTCGGGCAATGTGACCTCGACGCCTTGGGCTTCCTCCACCACGATGAGCGCGTCGGGCGTCAGCCAGCCGCCTTCGGCGCAGGAGCGCAGGGCCTTGGGGGCGAGATCCTTGCCGTAGGGCGGATCGCAGAAGACGACGGAGAAGGGGGCGTTGGGCGCGGCGTCGCCCATGCGCGTGGCGTCGCGGCGGAAGAGGCGGGTTGCGCCGCCGGCGCCGAGCGCCTCCACGTTCTCGCGGATGATGCCCCGCGCTTGCGCGCCGTCGTCGACGAAGAGGGCGAAGGCCGCGCCGCGCGAGAGCGCTTCGAGCCCCATGGCGCCGGTTCCCGCGAACAGGTCGAGCACGCGCGCACCCTCGATAGGATCGTCATAGCCGTGCTGAAGGATGTTGAAGAGCGTCTCGCGCAGGCGGTCCGATGTCGGGCGGATGACGTCCGAGCTCGGCCCCTTGAGCGAGCGGCCGCGCCAGCGCCCGCCCACGATTCTCATCGTCTAACCCTCATCAGCGGCGGCCGCGCGGGCCGCCTTTGGATCCGCCGCCAGGGCCTTTCTTGAAGCCGCCCTTGGACGCTCCACGGGGACCGCCCTTGAAGCCGCCACCGCCGCCGCGCGGTCCGCCACGGGAGGGACCCTCGCCGCGCGGGGGGCCACGACGCGGACGGTCGTCTCCTCCTTCACTACGCGCACGGAACGGGCGCTCGCCTTGCGGCTTGCGCGGGCGATCCTCGCCGCCCTCGCGGGAGCGGAACGGACGGTCGCCTGCCGGACGGCGCGGGCGCTCGTCCCCGTCGCGACGGGGGCGGCCGGCACCGCCCTCGCGCTTGAAGCGGGAAGGCCCGGCATCGCGGTCGTCACGGCGGCGGGGACGTTCCTCGCCACGCTCGGCGCCACGGCCTCTGCGCGGCGCGGGAGCTTCCTCCTCCTGCGGCTTGCGAACGAGACGCTCCACCACGACCTTGCGGCCTTCCGCCGAAGCGATGGCGCCGACGCGCTCGCGCTGGCGCTCCGCGCTGGCGGCGCGCGCTTCGCGCGGGTCGGCTCCCCGGCGGGGAATTTTCTTGGTCGGCGCGTCCGCGTCGGTCTCGCCTGCACGCCAGACGCTCTTCTTCACGTCGAGCCGCGAAGGACGCTTCTTGGGCTCTTCCTCCTCGCGCTCGTAGCGGTCGCCACCGCGCGCGCGGAAAGGCCTCTCGTCATCGCCCCGGCGACGCGGGCGCTCGTCCCCGCCACGGCCGAAGCGGGCAGGGCGCTCGTCGCGCTCGTCACGGCCCTTGCGCTCCTTCGCCGAGGAGCCGAAGGGCGCGATGGGCTCGCGCACGGGGCTTTCGAAATCGACCCCGGCCTCGACCGCGAGAGCGGCGCCGAGCTGATCCTTCAGTACCTTCGTCCTGACCTCTTCGACCAAACCCTGCTCGAGATCGCCGAGCTGGAACGGACCGAAGGACATGCGGATGAGGCGGTTCACCTGCATGCCGAGATGTTCGAGGATGCGCTTGATCTCGCGGTTCTTGCCCTCGCGCAGGCCCATCGTGATCCACACGTTGTCGCCCTGCATGCGGTCGAGGCGCGCCTCGATGGGACCGTATTCGATGCCCTCGATGGTGATGCCGTCGCGAAGCCTGTCGAGATCGGCCTGCGTGATGTCGCCATGGGCGCGCACCTTGTAGCGGCGCAGCCATCCGGTATCCGGATGCGCGATCACGCGGGCGAGGCCGCCGTCATTGGTGAGCAGCAGCAGGCCTTCCGTGTTGATGTCGAGGCGGCCCACCGCCACCACGCGGGGCAGGTCCTCGGGCAGGTTGTCGAACACGGTGGGGCGCCCTTCCGGGTCGCGGGCCGTGGTCACGAGGCCGCGCGGCTTGTGGTAGAGCCACAGGCGCGTGCGCTCCTTGGTAGGCAGGGGCTCCCCATCCACCGTAATCGTGTCGGCGGCGGTCACGTTGACGGCGGGGCTCTCCAGAACCTTGCCGTTGAGGGTGACGCGGCCTTCCGCGATCATGGCCTCCGCATCGCGGCGGGAGGCGACGCCCGCGCGGGCGATCACCTTGGCGATGCGGTCCTCGGCGGGCTCCTGGGAAACCTCGGCCTGGACCTCCGGGCGCTCCTCATACTTACGGCGGGGGCGCTCCTCGGCGGAACGGTCGAAGCGGCGCGGGCGCTCGTCCCCGCCACGGCCCCGGAAGGAGCGGTCTCCCTCCTCGCGGCGGGCACGGAAGGGCCTGTCGCCCTCGGGCCTGGGGCGGCGCGGCCGCTCGTCGTTGTCGCGGCTGCGGAAGGGCTTGTCGCCTGCGGCGCGGGGCTTGCGGGGACGCTCGTCCTCGCCCCGGGCGCGGAAGGGGCGCTCGCCGCCCTCGCGGGATTTGCGGAAGGGGCGGTCACCGGAGGGGCGGCCACGGTCGGAGCGTCCCGAGGAACGGCCCTTGCGATTATCGTCGTTGCTGTCGGTCATGGGAGCCTGATAGCAGAGGAAAGGAACAGAAGCGAGAGACATGGATAACGACGAACGCAATCCGTCCGATCCCATAAGAGTAGATCCCATGAGCGTGGCCTTCGAGGAGGCCCGCGCTGCCGCCCTGCGCGGGGAGGTACCGGTGGGGGCCGCCATCGTCAGGGACGGCCGCGTCGTCGCCTCGGCCGGCAACCGCCCCCGGGAGCTGCGGGACCCCTCCGCCCATGCGGAAATGCTCGCCATCCGCCGGGCCTGCGAGGCGTTGGACGACGAGCGGCTTTCCGGCTGCGATCTCTACGTGACGCTCGAACCCTGCACCATGTGCGCGGGAGCAATCTCGTTCGCCCGGATCCGGCGGGTCTATTACGCGGCCCACGATCCGAAAGGCGGCGCGGTGGACAACGGCGTCCGCTTCTTCGACCAGCCTACCTGCCACCATGCGCCGGAGGTCTATGGCGGCATCCGGGAAAGCGAGGCGGCGGCCCTGCTGAAGGAATTCTTCGAAGACAGGCGGTAAAACGCCATGAAAAAGCCCAGGGCGATGAGCCCCGGGCCGATCGGTTCTATGCCGTGACGGTCAGCGGGTGCTGTCCGTCGTGCCGGTGCGCGAGGGAGTGTCGCGCCGCTCGTCTTCCACCTCGACCTCGGTCTTGCGGACCGTATCCGAGACGGTCTGGGTGCGCTGATCGGCTTCCTTGCGCACGACCACTTCCTCCACGACACGAGCTTCCTTCGAGACGACGGCCTCTTCGCCGCGCTCTTCGACCTCGATCGTGCGTTCCCGGAAAAGATTGTCGTCATTGCCCAGGGAACTGGCGCGCACGGAGCCCTCCACCGGCCGGCGCTCGACCTGCACGCGTTCCTCCAACAGGCTCACCTGCTCCTGGACCGGCTTCTCGACCACGTGAGAGCGGATGCGCACGCGGCCGTGGCTCACTTCGCGCTTGCCGACATGCAATTCTTCCTCGGCAACCGGGATGACCTCGTCGTCCCGGTCCGTGCCGGTCCCGCGCAGCTGCGTGCGATCTTCCGCCGTCATGCGGGCTCCGGTACCGCTCATGAAACCTGCGGAAGCCGCCGAAGCGCCGCCGATATCGCGGGTGCCCGAACCGACATCGCTCCAGCCTTCCGAACGCCAAGCCTCCTGCCGTTCGTCGAGATCGAGGACATTGTCATCGTCGAGTATGTCGACGACCCAATCGACCTCGTTGTCGTCGCACTTGACGGCCACGAGAGCATGTCCGCGCCGCACGCCTTCAGCGTAAGCACGCGCGTCATTCTCAGGAACGCCGTTGCGCTTCAAATAGTTTTCGACGTGGTCTCGATCCGCTCCGCTCTGGCTCTCGTCGTATCCGGGAGTCTCGTCCCAAAGGCGGTTGTTGCCCGAGTTGCTGAACATGCAGATGCTGCCTCGCGAGAGGCCGGCATCCTCGAGCCTGCTGACGATCGTCGAAGCCTGAGCCTCGCTGTTGAAGAGGCAAGTGACAGTCTTGGCCATTGATGAAATCTCCACGATCCGCGCCATTGCAGGCACAGATCACATGCGATCTGAGTTGTGTCGAAAGTCTGCCGTTGCCGCATCAGAAGCGCTTACGAGGCAAAGGCGCATTGATCCTTACAATGGCTGCTTGTCCTGATCGTTCCCATCACTATGGTCGATGCTCGGATAATTAGGGGTTCTCGTTCGGGTCATCGTCGGCAGACAGGCGTTCGACGACGGCGCGTTGCTTGCGAAGCTGAACAGGGACTTCGAGATTGTCCGTCGTGGTTTTCTTGCGGACGTGCAGCTCTTCCTTCAGGACGAGGCGCTTCTCCACGACAAGAACTTCTTCCAGGATAGGAATGATCGTGACGTCGTTCTCCGTGCGAATGCCAGGCGGCTGATCCACGACTCGATCGATCGGGACACGCGTTATCTCGACGGCTTCTCTCTCAAGGGAGGCCTGTGCGAGTTCCTCGACGACGTCGGTTTTCGTGCTGATGCGAACCCTGCCCGTCGTGACTTCGCGTTTATCGAGATGCAGCACCTCTTCGGTGAGAGGGATGGCTTTCGTGTCATCCGCCTCGCTGCGTGTGGCCGATGGGTCTGGGTCGTGCTGCGTCATGGCGATGGATCCCGTGTGCAGCGTGAACGTGCGCTCTCACGGCGGGTTCCTCATGCAGAGCGAGACCATCGATGCATCGATGGTCTCGCTGCGCATAATCGGATGTCGCTAGGTCTTTAGAAATTCCTGCAGCGCCTCCAGGGTCGCGCTCGGGTTCTCCTCCGCCACGAAATGCCCCGAGGTGACACCGGTGCCGTGCGCCTGGGGCGCGAAGCTCCGGTGCCAGATCTCCAGCGGCTGCTTCCTGTCGCCGACCGGCCCGCTGACGAGTTCGTAATCGCTCCAGATCAGATAGGTCGGGCACTGGATCGTCTTGCCCGCCGCGAGATCGGCTTCGTCCGCCTCGATGTCACGCGTGGCGCCGGCCCTGTAATCCTCGCAGAAGGCATGGATGCGGGTCGGATCGTTGCAGCTCTGCCGGTAGGATTGGAGGGCGCGGGGATCGAAGGCGCTGAGATCCCCGGCTGCGGACCACGCCTTCATCAAACCCTCGAAATAGGGGATGGGGTTCTTGACCAGTTCCTCTTCCGGTTGCGGATAGGCTTGCGAGAGATAGCCCCAATGAACCTCGGAAATGGTCCCTGCGCGCATCTGCTGCCACACGTGATAGGTCGGAAGGATGTCGAGCAGGGCAAGCCGCTCCACGCGGCCGGGATGATCGAGCGCCAGGCGGTAGCCCACGCGCGCCCCTCGGTCGTGGCCGATCACGGCAAAGCGCACATGGCCCAATGCCTCCATGACGCGGATGACATCCTGGCCCATGCCGCGCTTGGAATAGGTCTCGTGCCTCTCGTCGCCCTTGGGCGCCGTCGACCAGCCGTAGCCGCGCAGGTCCAAGCACACGACCCGGTGCGTTTCGGCAAGGGTCGGCGCCAGATGATGCCACATGGCGTGCGTCTGCGGAAAACCGTGCAGCAGCACCAGCGGCGGCCCATCGCCCTTCGAGCGCGCGAAGATCCGTCCGATCTCCGTATCGATCCAGTGGCTCTCGAAACCGGGAAAGAGATCGCTGCTCATGGAAAGACCGCTCGCTGTTGGCAGAAAAGGGGTCTTTGCAAAGCTAGCGGAGCTGATGCGTTTGTCAGCCCCGCTCGCGCTCAACCGCGCGCCAGCCGATATCGCGGCGGCAGAAACCCTCCGGCCAGTCGATTTTGGAGACGGCTTCGTAGGCCTTCGCCTGCGCCTCCGTGATCGTTTTGCCCAGCGCGGTGACGTTCAGCACGCGGCCGCCATTGGCGAGGATCCTGTCGTTATCCTGCTTCGTGCCGGCATGGAACACGATCACGTCGTCGAGCGCCTCGGTCTTGTCCAGCCCACGGATCTCGGAGCCTTTCTCGACGGCTCCGGGATAGCCTTTCGCCGCCATGACGACGGTGAGCGCGGCCTTGTCGGACCATTGGAGGGACACGGCGTCGAGCCTGCCGTCGCAGGCGGCGAGAAACGCCTCCACCAGATCGGAATCGAGGCGGGGCAGGAGAACCTGGGTCTCGGGATCGCCGAGCCGCGCATTGTATTCGATGAGCTGCGGCCCGTCCTTCGTGAGCATGAGGCCCGCATAGAGAATGCCCTTGTAGGGCGTTCCGCGCGAGGCCATGCCCTTGAGCGTCGGCTCGATGATCTCACGCATCGCGCGCGCCTGCAGTTCGGGCGTGAGGACGGCCGCGGGAGAATAGGCGCCCATGCCGCCGGTGTTCGGGCCCTTGTCGCCGTCGAACACGCGCTTGTGGTCCTGCGCCGTGCCGAAGGGAATGGCGTTGGTGCCGTCGCACAAGGCGAAGAAGCTCGCCTCCTCACCTTCGAGGAAGGCCTCGATGACCACCTCCGCGCCGGCCGCTCCCAGGCCTCCACCGATCATCATGTCGATGGCGGCCTCGGCCTCCTCGAAGGACGTGGCGACCACCACGCCCTTGCCGGCGGCGAGGCCGTCCGCCTTCACCACGATGGGAACGCCGTAGTTGCGGATATAGGTCTTGGCGGTCTCCGCATCCGTGAAGCGCCGGTAGGCAGCGGTGGGGATGCCGAATTCGGCGCACAGGTCCTTGGTGAAGGCCTTCGAGCCTTCGAGCTGGGCGGCCGCCTTGGTGGGGCCGAAGGCCTTGATTCCGGCGGCGGTCAGGTCGTCCACCAGTCCAGCGACCAGGGGCGCCTCGGGGCCCACGACGACGAAGCCGATGGCCATCACCCGGCAGAACTCGATGACCGCCTCGTGGTCGGTCACGTCGAGGACGACGTTGGTGCCGACTTGGGCGGTGCCCGGATTGCCGGGGGCGATGAGAAGACGCTGGCAGAGGGCGCTGGCCGACAGGGAGCGCGCCAGGGCGTGCTCGCGGCCGCCCGAACCGATGAGAAGGATGTTCATGGCTGTGAGCCCTCTGTGAAGACGTCTGGGCTCTTAGCCGCTCGAAGGCCGTTCGCCTACCCCGAAAATGTCCGCTTTCCGGCTGAGCGGCCGCGAGAACGAAAGACGGGAGGTCTGCGTCGTTCAGGCAGTGGACAATCGGGCTTTCCATGAGGATTGCCCGCTCCCGACCGGTCCCGCGGCCTTGGCAGGGAGGGGGCGGAACGATTAGGTTCTCCTCATGTTCGCAGCAAAAGCTCCCTCCAATGCCCAGGAATGGTCCGTCTCGGATCTCGCGGGCGCTCTCAAGCGCACCCTCGAGGATGCCTTCGGCTTCGTCCGCCTGCGGGGCGAGGTCTCCGGCTATCGGGGGCCGCATTCCTCTGGGCATGCCTATTTCTGCCTGAAGGACCAGAACGCCCGCATCGACGCGGTGATCTGGAAGGGCTCCTTTGCCAAGCTCAAGATCCGCCCTGAGGAGGGAATGGAGGTCATCGCCACCGGGCGCATCACCACCTTCCCGGGCTCGTCCAAGTACCAGATCGTCGTGGACAGCCTGGAGCCCGCCGGAATCGGCGCGCTCATGGCGCTGCTCGAGGAGCGTCGCCGCAAGCTCACCGCCGAAGGTCTCTTCGCGGCCGAGCGCAAGCGCCGTCTGCCGTTCCTGCCCCGGGTGATCGGCGTCGTGACCTCGCCGACCGGCGCGGTGATCCGCGACATCCTCCACCGGCTGGAGGATCGGTTCCCGCGCCATGTGCTGGTCTGGCCCGTGCGCGTGCAGGGCGAGACCTGCGCAGCCGAGGTGGCCGCCGCCATTCGCGGCTTCAACGCCCTCGATCCGGGCGGCAGGGTCCCGCGCCCCGACGTGCTCATCGTTGCGCGAGGCGGCGGCTCCATCGAGGACCTGTGGGGCTTCAACGAAGAGATCGTGGTGAGGGCCGCCGCCGAGAGCGACATCCCGCTCGTCTCGGCGGTGGGGCACGAAACCGATACGACGCTCATCGACTACGCCGCCGACGTGCGCGCGCCGACGCCGACGGGCGCGGCGGAAATGGTCGTGCCGGTGCGCGTCGAGCTGATGGCCGGCGTCAACGATCTCGCCCGCCGCCATACGGAGACCATGCTGCGCGTCGTCGAGCGCCGCCGTTCGGATCTGCGCGCCACCGCGCGCGCTCTGCCGACGCCGGAGGCCCTGTTCTCGCCGAAGCGCCAGCGGCTCGATCTGGCGACGGCGAAGCTCTATCCGGCGCTTGCGCGCAATGCGCGCGGACACGAGGAGCGGCTGCTGAAGGCAGCGCGCCAGCTCGCGCATGTCTCGCCGGTGGCGAATGTCGCGCGCATGCGGGCCAAGCTCGATGCGGTGGGCTCGCGCCCCTACAATGCGGTCTGCCGTCTGGTGACATTGCGCCAGGAAACCCTCAAGCAGCTCGATCGCCGTCTCGTCGTTTCGCGGGAGACCCTGCTGCGCGCCGAGCGCACACGGATTGCGCAATCGACCGAACTCACGCAGCGCGTGGCCGAACGTCTGGTCCCTGCGCTGCAAGGGCAGATCGCGCGGAAGGCCGAGAAGCTGGACGCAGTGTCGAAGCTCTTCGACAGCCTGAACTACAAATCCGTGCTCAAGCGCGGCTTCGCACTCGTACGCGATGCGGAGGGACAGCCTCTGCGTTCGGCGGATGCGGTGCTCGACGGACAGGCGCTCGTGCTCGAATTCGCCGACGGCGCGGTCGACGCCACGGGCGGGCGCATCGGTTCGCGCCCGAAGCCGGTGAAGCCCAAGCTCGTCGTGAAGGAAGAGCAGGGCGCGTTGTTCTAGGGCGTCGGATCCACAGCCGCCTGCGACGCGCCGGCATTGAAAAACCGGCACCTTGCGCCCTTATATGGGATCTGCGAACCTGCGATGGTCGGGATGATGAACAAGCATGAGCGCGTTGGCGGCGAGGCCGTTGTGCAATATCTCGACAGCAACCTGCGGATCATCAAGCCCGGTGCCTTCGTGCGCTGCGCCGTAACCGACAAGCCCATCCCCCTCGACGAGCTGAAGTATTGGAGCGTCGAGCTGCAGGAGGCCTATGCTTCACCCGAGGCGGTGATGATGCGCATCACCGGACAGACATTTCCCAAGAAGGGCTGATGCCCCCACCGGTCAAGGGCGCGTCAGGCGTCTGTCGCTGATCTTGCGCAGGATGAAATTCCGCAATCCATTCTCGTCATGAAGATGGAGCCGCACGGGCAGGACCATCAGGTCGCTCCAGGCTCCCGGGCCGTTCAGACCGGCGATGCGCACGAAATCCTTCTCGGTCGTGATGGCCTGGAGGCCGCGTCTTGCGGCTTCTCTGCGCAGATCGTCGAGTTCATTCCGGTTGTAGGCGTGGTGGTCCGGAAAGGCGCGGGCCTCGACGACGGTCGCGCCGCAGGCGCGCAAGGTCTCGAAGAACTTCTCCGGCCGCCCAATGCCCGCGAAAGCCAGAACCTTCCGCCCCTGGAGCGTGTCCGCAACCTCCCGGCAGGGCGCGAGATGCCCGCTGAAGACACGTTTGCCGAGCTCCTGGGCCCGGTCCGCAACGGCTGTCCCGGCTGCTCCGTCCCCGATCACGAGCACCGCATCGACGGCGGGCCATTGCGTCTCCATGGGCGCCCGCAGGGGGCCCGCAGGCAGGGGCAGGCCGTTTCCGATCCCCGTGGCCCCATCGACGACGGCGATCGTGCAATCCTTGCGGAGGGAGGGATTCTGAAGGCCGTCGTCCATGATCAGGACCGTGGCGCCGATCTCATGGGCGAGACGCGCGCCCGCGGCACGATCCGCCGACACGATGGCGTCCGCCATGGGGGCCAGAAGAAGCGGTTCGTCCCCCACGTCGGCGGCCCTGTGATGCGGCTGCACCTGGACCGGGCCACGAAGATTGCCGCCATAGCCGCGCGACAGGAAGACGGGTCTTTCGCCCGCGGCGTCGAGAATCTCCGCGACGGCGAGGGCGGTTGGCGTCTTGCCGGCGCCTCCGGCCGTGAAATTGCCGATGCAGATGACCGGGAGGACGGCGCGCTCGCCCTTCCTCCGCATCCGGCGGCCCGCGATGGCGCCATAGACAAAGGCAGCCGGGCGCAGGAGGGTCGCGGTCAAGGAGGAGCGGGGCAGCCACCAGAAGGCTGGCGCCCGCATCAGCGTCGCGCTCCGAGCTTGGCCTGAACGATGAAGGGCTCGATGGATTGCATGGTGCGCTCCACCGCTCCCCCCAAGGCCTGCACGGCCTCGCCGGCGTTCCGGGCCATGTCGCGGGCGAGGGCCGGATTGCTCAAGAGCTCGCTGACGGCACGCGCCAAGGCGGTGCTGTCCTTGACCATCAGAGCGCCGCGCCCCTTGTCGATGGCCGCATAGACATCATCGAAATTGTGGACATGGGGTCCGTGAAGGATGGCCGCGCCCAGCTTGGCGGGCTCGATCGGGTTTTGCCCCCCATGAGCCACCAGGGATCCGCCCATCACTACGATGGGGGACAATCGGTAGAACAGCCCCATCTCGCCCACCGTGTCGGCCACATAGACGTCGGTGGCGCGGTCGGGGTGCATGCCCTCGGACCGGCGGCCGGCGCGCAGGCCCGCCTGCGCGGCAATGGCGGCTACCTCCGGTCCGCGATGGGGATGGCGCGGCGCGATGATCGTAAGCAGATGCGGGTGCCGCTTGGCGAGCGCCCGATGCACGGCGACGATGGCGCTTTCCTCGCCCGCATGGGTGCTGGCGGCGAGCCACACGGGACGACCCGCGATGAGGCCCGACAAATGCGCCACCACCCGCGGGTCGGCCGGGGGAGGGGCGGCGTCGAATTTGAGATTGCCGGTCACGAACACGCGAGGCGCGCCGAGGCGGGCAAGCCGGGCCGCGTCGTCCTGGCTCTGGGCGAGGCACAGGGCGAAGCGCTCCAGCAGTCCCCGGATGATGGAGGGGAATTTCTGCCAGCGCTGAAAGGACCGGTCCGACATCCGCCCGTTGACCAGGACCAGCGGAATGTGCCGCTCGTCGAGCGCCATGACGGTGTTCGGCCAGATCTCGGATTCGGCGATGAGAGCGAGATCGGGCCGCCAGTGATCGAGAAAGCGCCGCATGTAGCGCGGCACGTCGAGGGGCATGAACTGATGCAGCGCTCCGGGCGGCAGGCGGCGCGCGATCAGGGAGGCGGACGTGCGGGTTCCGGAGGTCACCAGGACCGCGAGGCCGCGCTGCGTCAGGCGCTCGACGACAGGCAGCAGGGACAACGTCTCGCCGATGCTCGCGCCGTGGACCCAGATCAGATGGCCCTTCGGCCGCTGGCGGCTGGGATGGCCCTGGCGCTCGCCCAGGCGGGTGCGATCCTCGCGCCCCTTGCGCTGCCGCCACAGGAGAAGCCCGAAGACGGCGGGCTCGAGAAGGGCCGTGGCCGTCCGATAGGCCCTGAAGAAGAGTGGGGTGCTCATGCGTGCGATTCCCCCGCGAAGGCCGGCGACGATTTCGCGCCGGGATCCCGGGAACCGACGAGAGCGTAAGCTCGCTCGTGGATGGCGTCGAGTTCCCGCTCCACCTGGAAACGGAGAGCTTCGAGCGCGGTCGCATCCGCATCGCGCGGGACATGGACCGGCTCGCCCAGCACCATCGCGCCGCGCCCGAAGGGCAGGCCGATGCTGGCCCTGTCCCAGCTGTTGAAATCGATGCGGCGGCTCGTCACCACGGCGACCGGGACGATGGGGCGGCCGGACATCTGCGCCAGGGTCACGATGCCCTGTCCGCAGACTCGCGAGATCTTCGGGATGTCCGCCGTCATTACGACCATTTCACCGTCCGCCAGCGCCTTGAGCATGGAGCGCATGGCCTGAACGCCGCCCTTCTTGCGGATATCGCGGCCGCGAGCGCCCGATCCCCGGATAGCCCTGATGCCGAGATGGCGCAGGGCGACCGCATTGAACTCTCCGTCGCCGGAGCGGGAGACGAGGCTCGCGGCGCGATCTTCGGGCCGCTTGGCGAAATGGATCATGAAATGCTGCCCGTGCCACATGGCGGCGATCACGGGCATCTGGGGGCCGATCCGATCATAGGCATCCACCGGTTCCATGACGAACCGGTTCGTGCGGTGCACGAACTTCAAATAGCTCGCGACCAGGAAGCCCAAGGCTTCCTGGACCGGCCGCGAGCGAATGATGCGCTTGAGGAGACCCATCGTGGCCGTGAAGCCTTAAGCCTGCGGCTCCAGCAGGCGGTGCAGATGCACGATGAAATAGCGCATCTGGGCATTGTCCACCGTCGACTGCGCCTTGGCCTTCCAGGCCGCATGGGCCGTGGCGTAGTTCGGGAAGATGCCGACGATGTCGAGTTTGGAAAGATCCTTGAAATCAACGGTTTCGAGGCTCGTGAGCTCACCGCCGAAAACCAGATGAAGCAGCTGCTTGCCGGACGTGTCGGTCATGTTTTCAGAACTCTTCCGAATGATGCGGGGATAGGATTTTGCTGTGAGGCGAACGTGATCAGGTCCTCATGGCCCCAATAACACGAGGATGCAACTGTGACGCAACGGCAATCATCTCGCCGTGCTTCGGCTGAGGTTTGTTGTAAGCCGGTGGCAAACCAGCGAAATCCGTCAGAAGGCCGCCGGCCTCGCGCAGGATGAGATCGGCGGCGGCAATGTCCCAGTCCTGTGAATTATGGGAAACGAGCCCGACATCGATGGAGCCATCTGCCACACGGGCGAGGCGCAGCGCCAGGGAGGGGACCTTCGGCAGCCGCTCGACGGGGCCGATATTGCGCTCGAACCTGTCCACCAGGGGCTTGGGGCCCGCCACGCGCGCCGGCGCCGCAGGTGGAGTCTCGGGAAGCCGGAGCCGTTCCCCATTGCACCAGGCGCCGCCGCCGAGACGCGCTTCGTAGAGACGGTCGTGAATGGGGGCGTGGAGCACCCCGAGAACCGGGGTTCCGTCCTTCACCAGGGCGATGGAGACGGCCCAGTCCGGATGGCCGGAGGCGAAGGCGCGGGTGCCGTCGATGGGGTCGACGACCCAGACATGGGTGCGGTCGAGACGCGCGGGATTGTCCGCCGTCTCTTCCGAGAGCCACCCCGCCTCGGGGAGGAGGCTCGTCAGGTGCTCTTTCAGAAAGGTGTCGAGGGCGATGTCCGCTTCCGTCACCGGGGAGCTCTGCCCCTTGTACCAGAGCCGCGCAGCCGTCTGCTCCCCGGAGCGGAAATAGGGGAGGGCGAGGGCTCCGGCCCGGCGCGCCGCATCACGTACGGCTGCGGCCAGGGATGGCAGGGGGTCAGGCAAGGGGGACAGCATCCTTCTCAAGATGGGTAGCCCCGTCGACAGATGCCAGAGAGGCCGGCGAAGAAACAGAGTTTCTTCACGAAAAGGGCTTCCTTCGCAAGGGAAGGACTTGAGAGAAAGGCTCTGCCTGGCACCTAGAGCATCGTGCGGACCCAGCGGGCCACGTCGAGCGATGCTCTCGTCTCAGGAGAAAGCATCGGATGGGTCCCAAAAGTGCAAGTCCCCTTTGGGGTCCGATGCTTTAGAACAGAGCGTCGGCGATCATGGCGGCGAATAGGATCAGGCCCGCGTCCCGGTTCGAGCGGAAGAGCCTGAGGGCTCCTGCGCCGTCTGACCTGTCGATCCGGGCCACCTGCCAGCCGAGATGCAGGGCGAAGAGGCCGAGGCCGATGTAGGACGGGAGGCCCACGCCGGCCCGGGCGAAGGCCGCCGTCATGAGCAGGATCGTCAGGCCGTAGCAGATGCCGACGCCCAGCTTCACGCGCTCGCCGAAGAAGCGGGCGGAGGATTTGATGCCGGCGATCTCGTCGTCCTCGATATCCTGAAGGGCATAGATGGTGTCGTATCCCACCACCCAGGCGATGCTGGCGAGGTAGAGCAGGACCGGGGTTAAGCTCAGGGAGCCGAAGGCGGCGGCCCATCCCATCAGCGCGCCCCAGGAGAAGGCGAGGCCCAGCACGATCTGCGGCATCCAGAAGAACCGCTTCATGAAGGGATAGAGCGCGACGACCGCCAGGGAGCCGAAGCCCGTCAGGATGGCGAAGCCGTTGAACTGCAGAAGGACGAGAAGGCCGACGAGGCCCTGAAGCCCGAGGAAGGCGAGCGCCCCTTTCAGGCTGACCTGGCCGGAGGGCAGGGGGCGCTGGCGCGTCCGCTCCACGCGCAGGTCGAGGTCTCGGTCGACGATGTCGTTATAGGTGCAGCCCGCGCCGCGCATCGCGACGGCGCCGATCAGGAAGAGCAGGCAATGAAGCGGGTCGGGATAGGGCTGTCCCTTCACGAGGGCTGCCAGGGCCGCTGACCACCAGCAGGGGAGCAGCAGCAGCCACCAGCCGATGGGCCGCTCGATCCGCGCCAGGCGCAGATAAGGGCGCAGGCCCGCCGGGGCCCACCGGTCGGCCCAATGGCCGCGCACAGCATCGGGAAGGGATGACGCCCCGGGACGCTCCATGACGGGTCTCTGCCTCGGTTAGAGGGCGCCCTTCGGCACGCTCAGCGTGCCGGTCAGGCCGCCGCCCATGCGGCCGGGGCCGCCCTGCTGGGCCTGTTGCTTGGCGCGCTTTTCCATCTCGGCCATCTTCGCGGCGGCGCCGCAGGCCTGGGTCTTGAAGGATTGGGCGCGCTTATGGTCCTGCTGGAAATTCTCCATCACCTGATCGGGAACCTGGCACCAGTCCTTGTTCGCGGTCATCCATTTCAGGCCGGCATCCCCGTTGGTCACGAGCTTGCCGAAGACCGTGCAGGCGGCGCGCGGATCGATCTGCTTCTTCTTGCCTCCGCCGGTGAGGGCCGAGATCTGTTTGACCAGGTTCTGGCGCTCGAGCAGGATCTTCTGCCCGTCCTGACAGGCGCTCGACTGCGCGAAGGCAGGAGCGGATGCGAAAATGCCAACGGCGGCAAGCGCGGCCATTAAGGTCGGACGGATGTGCGTCATGGCAAAAACCCTTCATGAAGCCCGCGACGTCTCGCGAACTTGTGCTCTGTTAACAGGTTACGGGCCTCCAGGCCAAGGGGCGATTGGTCGCCCAAGAGCAACCCGACGCCAAGCTGTGCCATGGCGCACCTTAATTCCAGATGACCAGCGGCCCGCAACCCCTCCTCAGGGGCGAGGGAACTTGATAATGCTCCCTGGCTCATTCTTCCAGGGATCCCATGGCCGGTTACGACTTCAACGCGCCCCGTCTCTTCGTCGATTCGCCCCTTCACAAGAACGCGAGGATCGCTCTCGACCGGGGGCAGGCCAATTACCTGTTGAACGTCCTGCGGCTGAAGGACGGGGAGAGCGTGCTGATCTTCAACGGGCAGGACGGGGAGTGGCGCGCCGAAGTCTCCGTGGAGGGGCGCAAATCCGCCGATCTCGTCTGCGCGGAGCAGGCCCGTGAGCAGACCGCCCGGCCCGACCTGATCTATGCTTTCGCGCCGCTCAAACATGCGCGCCTGGACTACATGGTTCAGAAGGCTGTCGAGATGGGCGCAGGGATTCTTCAGCCGGTTATCACGCGGCGCACCCAGAGCACGCGGGTCAACCTGGAGCGCATGCGCAGCAACGCCGTCGAGGCAGCGGAGCAATGCGGGATCCTGACTCTTCCGGAGGTGCGCGAAGAAGAGAATTTGGAACGTTTTCTCAAGGACTTGGATAAAAATCGCATCCTCGTGTTCTGCGACGAGGACGCACCCGTTTCCAATCCGGTCGAAGCTCTTGCCAAGCTTGGGAACAATCAAGCAGGCCTTGCCGTTATCGTGGGCCCCGAAGGGGGGTTCACCGATCAGGAGAGAGCGCTTGTCGCCGCCCACGAAAGATGTGTTTGCGTATCGTTGGGACCGCGAATCCTGCGAGCCGACACCGCAGCAGTGGCAGCCCTCGCGATCGTTCAAGCGGTCCTTGGCGATTGGAACTGACACGCCCATCCTGCGATGGGGCAGGCCAATTCGCCTCTAGTTTCACAAGCTTAGCAGTTTAGCGCCGATTCGCCCCACTCACGCCCTATTCGGGCAGAGTGTGGGGCGGCGGCAGGCCATCCTGCGTGCAAGGGTCATTCCTGAAAAACAAATAGAGGAAACCGGGAAATGAGCTGGGATTTCAAGTTCGGCATCGAAGAAGAATACTTCGTGAACGATGCCGCCAAGCGGGACGTGGCCAAGGGAAGAATCAGGGAATTTTTCGCCTCCTGCCGCGAGCAGCTCTCGGACGGCGTCCAGCCCGAGATGCTCGAGCCTCAGATCGAAATCGCGACGAAGCCCATGGTGGATCTCGCCGAGGCCCGCGCC
This sequence comes from Microvirga sp. HS2, assembly GCF_055792805.1. Classification (NCBI taxonomy): domain Bacteria; kingdom Pseudomonadati; phylum Pseudomonadota; class Alphaproteobacteria; order Hyphomicrobiales; family Methylobacteriaceae; genus Microvirga; species Microvirga sp. HS2. The sequence continues at coordinate 131,416 of NZ_JBVVAJ010000005.1, read as the reverse complement.
CATCTGTCAGGCCTGCGCTCGGCCGCGGGCGCCATCGCCCGCGACTACAATCTGTCCATCATGGCCTCGGGGACGCATCCGCTCGCCGTCTGGTCGCGCGTGCGTCCGAGTTCGCAGCCCCGCTACGGCAAGGTGATGCACGACCTGCAGATGCTCGGCAGCCGCACGGTGCTGTGCGGCATGCATGTGCACGTGGAGGTGCCCGACCTCGCCATGCGCGTGGACATCATGAACCGCATTCAACCCTATCTGCCGCTGCTGCTGGCGCTGTCGACCTCGTCGCCATTCTGGCAGGCGCAGCGCACGGGCCTTCTCGGATACCGCCTCGCAGCCTATCGCGAATTGCCGCGCACCGGTCTGCCGGACCTGTTCGACGGAGCTGAGGATTATCAGCGTTACATTGATACGCTCGTCGCCGCGCGCGCCATCGAGAATTCGAGCTATGTGTGGTGGGTGATCCGGCCCTCGCTGAAGCATCCGACCCTGGAGCTGCGCGTGGCCGACAGCTGCACCCGCGTGGACGACACCATCGCCATCGCGGCCCTCTATCGTTGCCTCGTACGCCGCCTGAGCCTCGAGTCCAAGCTGAATGCGGGTCAGACCGGCGCGTCGCGCGCCATCAACGACGAGAACAGCTGGCGCGCGATGCGCTACGGCATCCATGGCAGTTTCGTCGACGAGAAGACGCGCAGCGCCAAGCCTGTGCGCGAACTGCTCGACGAGGTGCTGGACATGATCCGGGACGATGCGAAAGAGCTCGGCTGCGAGCGCGAGGTCGATCTTGCGCGCTGGATCGTGGCACGCGGCACGAGCGCCGACCGGCAGCTCACGCTCTACACGGAAGCGCTTGGGCGCGGCCTGTCGAGCCGCGACGCTCTGGCCAGCGTGGTCGACTGGCTCTCCGCCGAGACAGTCGGGGATCTGGTCGTCCGTCATTGAGGCATTCACGGCCCCGCACTTTGTGGGGCCGTCCCTCATTGCAGCTTGGCCTTAACCCGCCTATCTAGTCACGATCCCTGAGTCGGCGCGCCTTGAACGCGCTTTTTGGATGAGGTGATGTATGGCGCGGGACGTATCCGATACGACCCCTATCGGCGCGCGGGCCGAGCTCGTGGAATGGATCGCGGAGGGCGAGAAGCCCCGCGACACATGGCGGCTGGGAACCGAGCACGAGAAGATTCCCTTCTATGAGGCGGATGCCTCTCCTGTTCCCTATGACGGCGGAAAAGGCATTCGCGCGCTGCTCGAAGGTCTGCAGGAGCGCACCGGCTGGTCTCCCATCATGGAAGACGACCAGCCCATCGGCTTGTTCGACGAGGCGGGCGGCGGAGCGATTTCTCTGGAGCCGGGCGGTCAATTCGAACTCTCCGGCGCTCCACTCAGGACGCTGCATGACACCGCGCAGGAGACCGCGCAGCATCTCGCCGACGTGAAGGCGATCGGCGAGGCGCTCGGCATCCGGTTTCTCACTCTCGGCATGAGCCCGCTGTGGACGCGCGCCGAAACGCCCGTCATGCCGAAGAAGCGCTACCGTATCATGACGAACTACATGCCCAAGGTCGGCAACCTGGGCCTTGATATGATGTACCGCACGTCCACCGTGCAGGTGAACATGGACTACGCGTCCGAAGCCGACATGGTGAAGAAGCTGCGCGTCTCGCTCGCGCTGCAGCCGGTGGCGACCGCGATCTTCGCCAACTCGCCCTTCACCGAAGGCAAGCCCAACGGCTATCTCTCCATGCGCTCGCGCATCTGGCTCGATACGGACAGGAACCGCACGGGCATGATGGCCTTCGCCTTCGAGGATGGCTTCGGCTATGAGCGCTACGTGGATTGGGCGCTCGGCGTGCCGATGTATTTCGTCAAGCGCGACGCGACCTATCACGACGTGGCCGGCGAATCGTTCCGCGATCTTCTCGACGGCAAGCTCGCGCAATTGCCGGGCGAGCGCGCGACGCGCTCCGACTGGGCGAACCATGTCTCCACGCTGTTTCCGGAAGTGCGCCTGAAGCGCTATCTCGAAATGCGCGGCGCGGATGTCGGCAACCTCGAACACATCGTGGCGCTCTCCGCTTTCTGGACGGGGCTGCTCTACGACGAGGCGGCGCTCGACGGAGCCTGGGATCTCGTGAAGGGATGGAGCGCGGAGGAGCGCGAACAGTTGCGCGCCGATGTGCCGAAGCTCGCCCTGAGGGCCACGGTCGCCGGTCGCTCCGTCCAGGAGATCGCGCGCGATGCGCTGGCTCTCTCGCGTGAGGGCCTCAAGCGCCGCGCCTATCGCGATGCCTCGGGACAGGATGAGACGAAGCATCTGGTCTATGCCGAGGAGATCGTCGCATCCGGCCGGACGTCCGCCGAGCGATTGCTGGAGCGTTATCACGGCGCGTGGGGCGGCTCCGTGCGGCCCTCCTTCAGCGAGTGCGTCTTCTGAGGCGTGGCCGTTCGGCCCGCCGGGTCCGCAGGATGCGCTACGCGGCTTTCGCGACGGAGACGCGGTTGCGGCCGCTCTGCTTGGCCTGATAGAGCGCCTTGTCGGCCATCTCGATGAGATCTGCCGGCCCCACGTGCGGGCGGTCTCCAGCAGGCCAGTGGGTGACGATGCCGATGCTGATCGTCAAGGTATGGACGGGGGCATTGGCCTCGTGAGGCAGGGCCAGCGCCTCCACGCCCGCGCGGATCTTTTCCGCGACCCTTGCTGCGCCGTTCTGATCCGTATCGGGCAGCAGGAAGACGATCTCCTCGCCTCCATAGCGCGCGACGAAGTCGCGAGGGCATCTGACGCCCTCCGCAGTAATGACCCTCGCCACCTTGCGCAGGCATTCGTCTCCCTGCTGATGGCCGTAGAGATCGTTGTAGGATTTGAACTGATCGACATCGATCAGGAACAACGAAAGCGGCGTTCCGTCCCGCGAGGCGCGCAGCCATTCGATCTCGAGGCGGCTGTCGAAGGTCCGGCGGTTCGCGAGGCCCGTCAGGCCGTCGGTCGCCGCCAGCACGGCGAGTTCGGCTTCGACCTGCGCGCGGCGGCGCAGCTCGCGGGCGAGCCTCCAGCCCAGAACGACGATGATGCCGATGAGGATCACGACGCGCAGCGAGCGGATCTGGAATTCCAGCAGCCAGTTCCTCAGGGCCTCCTGCTGACTGACCGCCGTCAGAAGAACGACCGGATAAACGTGGTTTCGCTGATAGCCTGCAAGGCGCGGTACGCCATCGATGGGAGAGACATAGGAGCGGGAGCCGGATTGGCTGCCCTCGAACAGCCACTCCGTCGAGGGAGGCTTGAGGCCGATCGCGCTCTCGACATAGGGGGATCGGGAGAGGATTCTCCCGTCCACGGAGCTCACCATCACGGCGCTCCCCTGGGAGCCGAGATCGATGCGGCCGAAGAAGTTCGCGAAGTAGCGCGGCGGGATGCTGACCTGAACGACGCCGCCGAAGCTCCCGTCGGGCTTGTCGAGGCGACGGGAGAGGGTGAGCACCCGTTCGCCCCCGATCGGATCCTGAATGAGCGGGCCGAAGAACCACTTCCGCTCCAGCGAGGTGGCGTGATGCTGAAAGAAAACCGTGTCCTTGACGTTCACCCGGTTATGGCCGGGAAGTGAGCTACCCAGGAGGAAGCCGTTCTCGCCATAGACCGTGAGAGACTTCAGGGCTTGCAGGGTCTGGATGCGCTCGGAGAAGAATTCCTGCATGGACATCAGGTCGTCCGGATCCGCTCCCTGACGCTCCAGGCGGTCGACGATATCGACCAGGATGGCGTCTGCCAGGTTGAAGGTATCCTCCGCGTGCTGAGCCAGGGATTTGGCGAGATTCGTCATCTCGCCCTTGATGCGGACGACTTCCTGCTGACGCTCCGTCCAGTCCCTCCAGCCTTCGAGGCCGACGATGGCGAGGCAGATCACCGCGACGAATATCCTGAGCCCACGGGTGGAGGAATTGGCGTCGCGGGGAGAGGACAGCATCGGCATCGACCCTCACGTGGCCGCAAACTTGAGGCCGAGGATGCCGACCACGATCAGGCCGATGCAGCCGAGGCGGAGGGCCGTGGCGGGCTCACCCAGGAGAACGATGCCGAGAAGGGCCGTGCCGACGGTGCCGATCCCGGTCCAGACGGCATACCCGGTTCCGACGGGCAGGGTCTTGAGAGCGATCCCGAGGAGCAGGACGCTCACCACCATGCTGACAGCGGTCAGGACAGAGGGCACGGGGCGCGTGAAGCCCTCGCTATATTTGAGCCCAATGGCCCATCCTATCTCGAAAAGGCCTGCCAGTGTCAGATAAACCCACGCCATTCAGGTTTCACGTCACCATGCGGTGACAGCCTTTCCGAGATGATAGCGCGAGGCCCCCCTTGCGCCCTTCCAGGTATACAGGGCTGTCGCATACGTCTCAATAGTAGCCGGCTGCATAAATACCTACGTTCGGGGGGCGCGGGTGGGGGGTCAGTTCACGGAATCGTCCGAAGGGCGGGCGGACGGCTTCAAGGACGCATAGGGATCGAAGGGCGCGTAGATCTGGTGCTTCCAGGAATCGCCGCAATTGATGCAGATCGAGCGGATCATGTGGTTGCTCTGCTCCAGGCGTTTGAGCAGCTTCTCCTGCCGTGCCTGTGCGTCATCCTGCGCCTCGTATCCGGAAGGGCGAACCGTCAGTTGCAGGCCTTTGGCTTCGGAGGCGGCTCCCTGGGCGAAGGCCGAGACCGGCAGGCTTGCGAGAACGGCAGCAAATAAGAATTGGCGCATAAGACTCCTCACGGCCGATTGAATCATCCCTCACTGGAGGCGGCGCAATGCTATTCCGTCAAGGGTGAAGAAGGTGATTGGGACTATAGGAAGCAGGTGCCACGCAAGAAAGACGTCAATGTGTTTCGGGCCTCGGTTTAGCGGTGCCCTGGCCGATTGATGAACGGGACGGCCCAGGCCCTCCTGTCTGCGCCGTCCCGTTCTGAGGCCCATCTTCAAATGATCGTGAATTCGCCGTAGGTGAGAGCGGCCTTGTTGGTGAAGAGGGCGATGAGCACCTGAGCACCAGCGCCCGAGCCGTCCGCATCGTAGTAGAGCTTGCCCGTCGAGCGGTCGTAGATCAGGTGATCGCTGGCATCCTTGGCGTGGGGGCCCACGACGAACTTGGAACTGCCCAAGCGGCCCGCCGGTCCGAGCTTCGCCATGTACTTGTTGTCGAGCTGGAAGCTGTCATAGCTCTTGTTGTAGTCCGTGATCTTGTCGTAGCGCGTGGAGCCCGGCCGGTCCCGGAACACGAAGGTGTCGCGGCCCGCTCCCCCGCTGAGCACGTCCCGCCCGGTGCCGCCGTCGAGCGTATCGTTGCCAGCCATACCATAGAGCGCGTCGTTACCCGTGCCCCCGTCGAGCCTGTCGTTGCCCGCACCACCATAGAGCTTATCGTTGCCCGCGCCGCCATAGAGCTTGTCGTTGCCGACATAGCCGTTCAGAACATCCCTTCCGCCCAGGCCCGAGATGGTGTCGTTGCCCGCCTCGCCCGTGAGGCTGTCATTGCCGGGCGTGCCGATCAGCGTCAGAGGCGTCGTCTCGATGACGTTCAGGACATCGATGGTGAAAGTCTGGCTGAAGGTGCCACCGAAGCCGTCATTGGCTTCAACATCGATCGTCAGATGGCGCTGCTGCGTTTCGTAATCGAGCGCCCTGGTCAGCACGAGATTGTGGCCATCGATCCTGAACGTGCCGGTCGGATCGTTCAGCGTAAAAGTCAGTGCATCGCCATCGGCATCGTGGCCCGAAAGAGTGGCGACAACGTCATTCACCTGGGTGCTTTCCGCAACGGTCGACGTCGAGAGAGCGATGCTGTCTGGAGCGATGTTGATCGTGTTGATGGTCTGATCCGCAAATTCCAGAAACTGAATGTTCCTGAGAGTGTCTGTGCCATCGGGCCCGACCACTACGAGGTTCTGGCCGATATGTTCGATCGTGTAAGCGGCCCTGTTCCCTGCGAATCTCGCCGTATTGGTTCCTTCACCACCGTCGAGCGTATCGTTCCCCGCACCGCCGATGAGCACATCGTCGCCCTTGCCGCCGGCCAGGGTGTCGTTCCCTTCGCCGCCGTCGAGGGTATTGGCTGCATCGTTGCCGGCCAGGATGTTGGAGGCCGTACTGCCCGTCAGGTTGATGGCCCCTGACCCTGCTGCGACCATGTTTTCCACGTTGGCGTAATTCGTCAGGTACGCCGAGAAGAACACTGAAACCGTATCGTTGCCACCATCTACGGCCTCGATGATCACGTCATTGATGCTGTCCACGACGTAAGCATCGTCGCCTTGGCCACCGTCCATCAGGTCGTCGCCTGCGCCGCCCCAGAGCAGGTCGTTGCCGCCCCCGCCATTGAGCGTGTCGTTGTGATATCCGCCGTCGAGCTTGTCGGCTGCTCCCGTGCCGTTCCACACGAGTCCGGTTTCGTGCGTCGGGCTGGAGTAGTGATAGGTGATCGTTCCGTTAGCGGGCTTGTCCTGCGTCGTGTAATCGGTCCACGAAACGCCTGCTCCTCCTTCTGCCGGAGGAGCCATCGGGTGTTCGAAGGAGTAATAGCTCCAGAGGAAAGCCCCCGCGAGCCATTGCCCGCCGTAGTGTTCCATCACCTTGTAGAGAGCCGTGTAGCAATCGACCTGCTCCTGCGGGTCGTAGGTGCCGCCGCTGCCGAAAACGCCGGGATCCTTGTTCGCGCCATCCATGCTGCGGAAGCCGACTTCGGTGAAGATGACCTGCTTGCCGTATTGATCGGACAGCGCCTTGTAGTAATCGACGATGGACTTGCCGCCGAGCAGCGTATCCCGGATCCAGGGATTGAAGTGCGGCTTCGTCCAGGCATCCACCATCTGATCGACGGTGGGATCGTCGACCGTCGACATCGGGTAATAGGCATCGACGCCGATGTAGTCGACCTTGTCCCAGAATCCGACATCCTTCACGGTCCAGTAGGTCGCCGCATAGGTGACCTTGCCCGAGAACACGGCCCGCACGGCGTCGATGATCTCCCCCCATTTCTGGGTATAGGTCTTGCCGTCGCTGCAGACCTTGGTCGGATTGATCATGCTGTCCATTTCGGTGCCGACGCAGATCATGTCCGCTCCGGCCGCCTGCGCGGCCTGGGCGTATTGGACCATCATGGCCTTGTAGCTGTCGAACCACGCCTTCGGGTTGGCGGGATCGAGTTCCGCGCGCCACACGCGGTCAACGGTTTCGAGGTGGGGCTTGAGCACCACGTTGAGGCCGAGCGCCTTCGCCTGCTGAATGGTCTGCACGACCCGCTCGAAGGTGTCGCTCTCGTCATCCCAGGGGTTTTCCGCGGTGCCGAGCCTCAATCCCATCGAGTTGCTGAATTTGTTCTCCTGAAAGAAGTTCGGAATGAGCGTGACGGTGCTGGCGCCGGTCGCCGCGATCTGACGCATCGCCGCCTGGCCGCCGGGCGACAGGGCCTGGCCGCCCCAATACGACGGCTGGGTGATGCTTTCCCATTCGAAAATCTGACCGGTGCTCATATGTATGCCCATTCGTCGTGCCTGGCGCTGACAACCGTCGCGCAGCTTAATGCCTGTTTGTTAATTTAATAACGTAACAGACATGTCTTGTCGTTAGGCCAAACGGCTGAAGGGCCCTCGAAGGGCTGTCAGGAAGGCAGTCGGATCAGCATCCTGAGATTGTGATGAAGTGAAGGGTGCAAGGCTGGGTTTATGTCAGCATCACTTGGCTTGTCGCCTGCAGGGATATGACATGCGGCATTCGATGCCGGATATGCGCCGGATGCGACACGCGGCTCATGCGTTGCGCCCGTTCCCAGGTTCCCACCGTCATGGCCGTCCCCGGACTTGATCCGGGGATCAGAGCCGGCCATCCACGACTTCGGAACCGCTGTGCATAAAGACGAGAGATCCCCGGGACGAGCCCGGGGATGACGAGAAGGGTTCAGGGACCGGGTCGATCGTCAGACCTGGCGCACTGCGCCCTTGGCGGCGCTGGTGGTCAGCATGGCGTAGGCTTTGAGGGCGGCAGACACCTTGCGCTTGCGGGGAGCGGCGGGCTGCCAGCCCTTCGCCTCCTGCTCGGCGCGGCGGCGCTCCAGCTCCGTCTCGTCCACGGCGAGCTGGATGCGGCGGTTCGGGATGTCGATCTCGATCCGGTCGCCGTCCCGCACGAGGCCGATCATGCCGCCTTCCGCCGCTTCCGGCGAGACGTGGCCGATGGACAGGCCCGAGGTGCCGCCGGAGAAGCGGCCGTCGGTGATGAGCGCGCAGGCTTTGCCGAGGCCCTTCGATTTCAGGTAGCTCGTGGGATAGAGCATCTCCTGCATGCCCGGTCCGCCGCGCGGTCCCTCGTAGCGGATGACGACCACGTCGCCAGCCTTGACCTTGCCGTTGAGGATGCCGCTCACGGCATCGTCCTGGCTCTCGAACACGATGGCCGGGCCCGAGAAGACGAGAATGCTCTCGTCCACGCCCGCGGTCTTCACGATGCAGCCGTCCAGCGCGAGGTTGCCGGAGAGCACGGCGAGGCCGCCGTCCTTCGAGAAGGCATGCTCCGCATCGCGGATCACGCCGGCCGCGCGGTCGGTGTCCACGCTGTCGTAGCGGCTTTCCTGGCTGAAGGCCGTCTGCGTCGGCACGCCACCCGGCGCGGCGCGGTAGAAGTCGTGCACGGCATGGCTGTTGGTGCGGCGCACGTCCCAGCGGTCGAGGGCGGCCTTCATGTTCTCGGCATGGACCGTCGGCAGGGAGGTGTCGAGAAGGCCCGCCCGGTCGAGCTCGCCGAGGATGGCCATGATGCCGCCGGCGCGATGCACGTCTTCCATGTGCACGTTGGCCACGGCGGGCGCGACCTTGCAGAGCACCGGAACCCGGCGCGAGAGGCGGTCGATGTCGGCCATGGTGAAGGGCACCTCGGCCTCGTAGGCCGCCGCCAGCAGGTGCAGGACCGTGTTGCTCGACCCGCCCATGGCGATGTCGAGGGTCATGGCGTTCTCGAAGGCCGCGAAGGAGGCGATGGAGCGCGGCAGCACGCTCGCGTCGTCCTGCTCGTAATAGCGGCGGGCGAGATCGACGATCAGGTGGCCGGCCTCCACGAAGAGGCGGCGGCGGTCGGCGTGGGTCGCGAGCGTCGAGCCGTTGCCCGGCAGCGAGAGGCCCAGGGCCTCGGTGAGGCAGTTCATGGAATTGGCCGTGAACATGCCCGAGCACGAGCCGCAGGTGGGGCAGGCGGAGCGCTCGATGGCCTGGATGTCCTCCTCGGCCACCGTGTCGTCGGCGGCGGCCACCATGGCGTCCACGAGGTCGAGCTTCTTGGTCACGCCCTTGAGCTGCACCTTGCCCGCTTCCATCGGCCCGCCGGAGACGAAGACCACGGGGATGTTGAGGCGCATGGCGGCCATCAGCATGCCGGGGGTGATCTTGTCGCAGTTCGAGATGCAGACCATGGCGTCTGCGCAATGGGCGTTGACCATGTATTCCACGGAATCGGCGATCAGCTCCCGCGAGGGCAGGGAGTAGAGCATGCCGTCATGGCCCATGGCGATGCCGTCATCCACCGCGATGGTGTTGAATTCCTTGGCGACGCCGCCCGCCTTCTCGATCTCGCGCGCGACGAGCTGCCCTAGGTCCTTCAGGTGGACGTGGCCCGGCACGAACTGGGTGAAGGAGTTGACGACGGCGATGATCGGCTTGCCGAAGTCGGAATCCTTCATGCCGGTGGCCCGCCAGAGGCCGCGGGCGCCCGCCATGTTGCGGCCGTGGGTGGTGGTGCGAGAGCGATAGGCTGGCATGGGGTGTACTCTGGTCCTCACAATCCGTAAGTCAGTCTTGTTCGGCTGAAAACGCCCGACATGCAAGCGGTTTTGGTGCCGCCTTTAGGCGCAGAACGCATGCCGGAGCGGCATCTCACGCCTGAAAAGCGCCCGGCCGGCTTCGAAATGCGCCGCTTCCAAGCTGAACCGTCGCCACTGGTCCGCGTTGTCCCTGTCAACATCATCGAATACGGGCAGGATGACGCCATGGTGCCGAAGACCGACTGGGATGCCCCCGCTCATCTCCAATACGAGCCGATCATCGCGCCCAAGGGAGGCGCTCACCGCGACGCGAGCGACGTGACCGAGTTCAAGAACCTCCGCGAGGCGGTGCACTGGGCCATGACCAACGAGGCTCCGGCCGGCATGCAGGCCGTGATCCGCACCTCCTCCGGAGCCGTTCTCGGCCCCGCGATGCTGGAAGAGATCTGGCTCAGCCTCCAGGGGCCGTGACGTCCTTCAGGTCCAGCCCAGGCTGAGCGCCCCGACCGCGAGGTAGCGGCCCGTCTTGGCGAGCGCCACGAGCAGGATGAAGACGGGGAGGGGCTCGCGCAGCACGCCCGCCACGATGGTGAGCGGATCGCCGATCACCGGCATCCAGCTCAGCAGCAGGGTCCAGCGCCCATAGCGCCGATACCAGCCCTCCGCGCGGGCCATCTGCTCGCGCTTGATCGGAAACCAGCGCCGGCCCTCGAAGCGGCTGAGAAAGCGCCCCAGGAACCAGTTCACGATCGAGCCGAGAACGTTGCCCAGGCTGGCGACGAGGATGAGCAGCCATCCGTGGCCGTCGCCCGCCACCAGGAGGCCGAGGAGCACGGCCTCCGACTGGAACGGGAAAATGGTGGCCGAGAGAAACGCAGCAGCGAAGAGAGCGCCGTATTCGGCAAGATGCAGCATGAGGGTCTGGGAAAGCCGTTGCGGGGCCCCGGCCTTACCATGCTTCGCCGAGGTTCCCAAAACCGACCCGGCGACAAACGGATGGAGAGCCCGCGTCGTGATCCCCTCTCGTCATCCCCGGGCTTGTCCCGGGGATCCACGTCTTGACTTCGCCGGAGTTCCAAGACGTGGGTGGCCGCGACAAGCGCGGCCATGACGGAGAGGGAGCGGCCATCGTCTGCTCCAGCTTGCGCGATCCGGCCAAACTGAACTACCAACGCCGCTCGCCTGCCTTCGTGTGAAAAACCTCTCGGGAACGCGTCTCTTGGAACAGTTCGATGTCGTGGTGATCGGCGCCGGCGCAGCCGGCATGATGTGCGCCGCCGAAGCCGGCAAGCGCGGGCGCTCCGTGCTGATCCTCGACCATGCGGCCAAGCCCGGCGAGAAGATTCGCATCTCCGGGGGAGGGCGGTGCAACTTCACCAATCTCAAAGCTGCGCCCGCCAACTACATCTCGCAGAACCCGAGCTTCTGCATCTCGGCCCTGCGCCGCTACACTCAAGCCGATTTCATCGCCCTCGTGGAGCGTTACGGGATCGCCTATCACGAAAAGACGCTCGGCCAGCTGTTCTGCGATGGCTCCTCGCGGCAGATCGTGGATCTGCTCCTCACCGAGATGAAGCAGGCGGGCGTCGCGCTGCGCCTGCAGACATCCGTGACGCAGGTGGAGAAGAACGCGGGCGGCTTTCATCTCACCCTCTCGAACGGAGCGGTGCAGTGCCGCTCCCTCGTCGTGGCGACGGGCGGCAAGTCGATTCCGAAAATGGGGGCGACCGGCTTCGGCTACGATCTCGCGCGTCAGTTCGGTTTGAACGTTCTCGAAACCCGGCCCGCGCTCGTTCCGCTCACCCTCGAGCCGACATTGCTCGAGCGGCTGACGCCTCTCGCGGGCGTTTCCGTCGATGCGGTGGTCGGCTGCGGCAAGACCACGTTCGCCGAGGCGATGCTGTTCACCCATCGTGGATTGAGCGGCCCGGCGATCCTGCAGATTTCGTCCTATTGGCGCGAGGGCGCGGAGATCGTCGTGTCCATGCTGCCCGGCGTGAACCTGTTCGAGGAATTGCGCGCGGCCCGCGCCCAGAACGGCAGGCAGGCGCTGCAGACGGCGCTCTCCGCCTTTCTGCCGAAGCGCCTCGCGCAGCTGATCGCGGAGTCGGAGAAGGGGCCTGCGAACCTCGCCGATTGCTCCGACAAATATCTGCGGCGCATCGACGAAGCGGTGAACCGGTGGCGCTTCAAGCCCGCGGGCTCGGAAGGCTATCGCACGGCCGAGGTGACGCTGGGCGGCGTCGACACCCGCGAGCTCGATTCACGGACCATGGAAGCCAAGTCCATTCCCGGCCTCTACATGATCGGCGAGGTGGTGGACGTGACGGGCTGGCTCGGCGGCTACAATTTCCAATGGGCTTGGTCGTCCGGCTGGTGCGCGGGACAGGTGGCCTGACACGCGATCCCTGCGCTCTTCGGGAGAGCGCAACATCGCAGGATATTCGCCTCTCGAGCTGGGCTCTGCTCCAGGTGTTCTGAACGCGTGCCTGAAAGATTTCCATCAGGGAAAGAGGCTACGGCTTTAGGAGTAGGAATACCCGTTTTATCAATGGTGTTTCCTGCCGCCCTTCGTAGACTCGATGCACCCGTTGCTCGATGCCGGTCATGCGTGAGTTCATGCGAGGCAACGAGAGATCCTCGATGTCGAGCATCGAAGTGCCGTCTGTCGTGTTCCGTCGAAGCAGGTCGCCGCCACCAGCAGGGCCGCGACCAATGGAAGCTCGCTCGCCATTCAGCGAACCGCAGAACAGGAGACTGAGATCATGGCAGTTATCCTTGGAACGCCAGCCGACGACATCCTCCCGGGCACGGCGGGCGACGATTCCATCTATGGCGGGCGCGGCAACGACACGCTGAGCGGCTTGGCCGGCAGCGACTGGCTCGATGGCGGCAGCGGCAACGATAGCTTGAGCGGCGGCGGGTTCGGTTCCGATACTCTGCATGGCGGAGCCGGCAACGACACCCTGACCGGAGGAGACGTGAGTGACGTCCTGATCGGCGGGTCGGGCGACGACCGGTTGAGCGGCGACAGCGGGATCGACCCGATCGGAAGCGATTTCCTGGATGGCGGGAGCGGCAACGACACTTTGGACGGCGGCCGGTTCGGCTTCGACACCCTTTACGGGGGGACGGGCAACGACATCCTGACGGGGAGCTCGGACAGAAACACGCTGGTCGGCGGGGCCGGCGACGACACCCTGATCGGTGGCGGCGGCTCACCCTTCGACAACGATTTTCTCGACGGCGGGAGCGGCAACGACTCCCTGGACGGCGGAGGTGGCAACGACACCCTGTATGGCGGATCCGGCAACGACATCCTGAATGGGGGAGAGGGCAACAACGAGCTGTATGGCGGAAGCGGCAACGACACTCTGACTGCGGGATCGGGAACCGAACCGACCGGCAGGAATCAGCTGTTCGGTGGGGACGGACACGATTTGATATTCGGCGGGCTTGGCGACGACGTTCTTGACGGAGGAGCTGGGAACGACAGCGTGATCGGCGCCTTCGGCAACGACAGGCTCGAGGGAGGGGACGGCAATGACACGCTGAATGGCGGAGGCTCCTCGGACACCCTCTATGGCGGAGCAGGCAACGACACCCTGTATGGCGGCGGCGAGAGCAGCAATCTTACCGGCGATCGACTCTATGGCGGGGCCGGGAGAGATTTCCTGGATGGACAGGCGGGCCACGACAGATTGGATGGCGGCGCCGGAAACGACACTCTGAACGGCGGGTCGGGCAATGACATCCTCGCCGGAGGAACGGGATCGGATTGGCTCACCGGTGGAAGCGGGACCGATACGTTCAGTTTCCAGTTGGGCGAGACGGGGATCACCACCGCGACGGCTGACGTCATCGCCGATTGGAGCGCGGGCGACCGGATCGACATGTCCATCGCCGGATCGGCTTCGAATTACGGCGAAGCGGTCACCGCGGCGAATTCCATTCGCGCTGCCGCGACGGCGGCCGAGAGCCTCTTCACCGACCCGTCGGTTCGCTACGGGTTTCTCTACAATGCCGGGACGAACACAGGCTATCTTCTCTCCGACCTTGACGGTAACGGGACCTTCGAAACCGGAATCGTTCTTTTGCGGGCGGGATCGGCCACTGCGATGGACTGGTCGAATATCGTTTAGGCGCTAGTTCCCGGGCCTCGCGCCGATCGGCGCCCGGCCAGGAGAACGCCATGCAGACACGCCATCTCGGACAGTTGAAAGTCTCCGCCATCGGTCTCGGCTGCATGGGCATGTCGGAGTTCTACGGCGGGCGTGACGAGGACGAATCCATCGCCACGATCCACCGGGCCATCGAACTCGGCGTGACCTTCCTCGACACCGCCGACATGTATGGGGTCGGGCACAACGAGGAACTCGTGGGCCGCGCCATCAAAGATCGCCGCGACAAGGTGGTGCTCGCCACCAAGTTCGGCAATGTGCGTGGACCCAACGGCGAGCGCCTCGGCATCAGCGGCAAGCCCGATTACGTGCGCCAGGCCTGCGAGGCGAGCCTCTGGCGATTGAAGGTCGACGTGATCGATCTGTACTACCAGCACCGGGTCGATCCGGACACGCCCATTGAGGACACGGTGGGCGCCATGGCCGAGCTCGTGCGCGAGGGCAAGGTGCGCTATCTCGGGCTCTCGGAGGCCGCGCCCCAGACGATCCGCCGCGCGCATGCGGTTCACCCCATCACCGCTCTGCAGACGGAATATTCCCTCTGGAGCCGCGACCCGGAGGATGAGATTCTAGCTACCGTGCGCGAGCTCGGGATCGGCTTCGTGCCCTATTCGCCGCTCGGACGCGGGTTCCTCACGGGACAGATCAAGAGCATCGACGATCTGGAGCCGGATGATATCCGCCGAACCGCTCCGCGTTTCCAGGGCGAGAACTTCCAGATGAATCTCGACCTCGTGCGCGAGATCGAAAAAATGGCGCAGGAGAAGGGCTGCACCCCCGCACAGCTCGCGCTCGCCTGGGTGCTTGCTCAAGGCGACGACATCGTGCCGATCCCCGGCACCAAGCGTCGCACATATCTGGAGCAGAATATCGAAGCCCGCGACGTCACGCTGACGAAGGACGATCTCGATCGGATCGACCGCATCATGCCGCCCGGCGCCGCTGCCGGAACGCGCTATGCAGCGGCGGGCATGCAGACGGTCGGGCGATAATATGAAGACCGCGGCGGCAACGCTGCCGCAGTCTTGCTCTTCGATCGCCGTTTCGGCCTGGCTCTACCGTCATGGCCGCGCTTGTCGCGGCAATCCACGTCTTCGGCGGAAAGGCGTGGATCCCCGGCCCAAGGCCGGGGATGACGGTGGAGGTTGCCGGAGCCCGTACTCCGCCGCAATAGTCGCATGGAGGAGTAAGCGGGTTCGCACGATCCGCTAGATCACGGCGAAGTCGTTATAGGCGATGGCCTTGTCCTTGCCGATATTGGCGAACACCACCTGCCCGCCGGCCTTGTTGCCGTTCGCGTCGTACCACAGGTCGCCGGTGGCCTTGTTGTAGCCGATGTAGTCGTTGGCATCGGCTGCAGCCGCGCCGAGCTTGAAGAAGCTCTTGCTGAGCGTGCCGGTCTTCTTGAGCGCCTTGAACACGCCGTTCTCCAGCAGGATCGTGTCGGCGGTCTTGTTCCAGTCCATGATCCGATCCTTGTTGGTCCGGCTGCTGAAGCTCGTACTGAACACGAACTTGTCGGAGCCCGTCCCGCCATAGAGCACGTCGTTGCCGGCGCCGCCGTTCAGCGTGTCGTTGTCGATGCCGCCCTTCAATGTGTCATTGCCGCCGCCACCGTTGAACGCATCCCGGCCGATATTGCCGTAGAGCTTGTCCTTGCCTGACGATCCGGTGGCCCGTTCGCCGAGCACGTCGCCAACGGTGATGGTCAGGTCCTGCTCGTAGGAGCCGCCTTCCTGATCGGTCACCTTGACCCGGATGGTGTGCACCTGGGCCTGCTCGAAATCGAGCAGGAGGCGGTTGGCGACTTTGATCGTCCAGGATTCACCTTCCTGCACCAGCTTGAAGCGCCCGCCTGCAGTGTTGAGCAATTGGTAGGTGAAGGTATCGCCGCTGTTCGGATCGCTCGCCGCGAGAGTGCCCACGACGGCGTTGATGCTGGCCAGCTCGCTGACGCTCGTTGCGCTCAGGCTGATCCCGTCCGGATCGGCGTTGGCATAGGTGCCGCCCGCATCGGTGATGGTCGCGATGCCCTGCCGGAAGAGCTGGGCGCGCTCGGCCAGGGTGAAGGCGGATCCCGTGAGCGTGACGGAGGCCGTCACGCCTTGCGCCGCGCCTGCTAGGAGAGCCGTCGCGCGGTCATCGAAGGTCAGGCTCCCGTTGCCCTGGAGAATGATCGCCTCCATGGCCTCGATGGTCTTGTCGCTCAAATCGTAAGCGCCGGCTGCGAGATGGAGCCGGTCCGTGCCGCCGCCGCCGTTGATATGCGTGATGCCGCTGGCCAGGATGGCCGCATTGGCCACGATGGTGTCGGCGCCTGCCGAGCCCTGGAGGGTCTCGATGCCCGTGAATGCCGCGAAAAAGGTCAGGTCGCTTGCGCCCATACCGAGCACCAGAGTGTCGTTGCCTCCACCGCCGTCGAGCCTGTCGCCTGCGGTGATGGTGCCGGCAGCAGCCGTATAGGCTTCTTCTGCATCGGTTCCGGTGATGTCGTCGGTGCCTTCGGTCAGAATGGTTGCACTGTCAGGAGCGATGGTAACGATGACGGAGGCCTCGGAGTAATGCGCTGCCTTGTCCGTGATCGCGAGGACAAGTGCATCATGGTCCAGAAGGTGATTGTCCGCGGAGGTGTTTTTGTAGGCGAGTGCCTTGATCAGCTTTTCCACGAGGGCGCGGGTCGCTGCTGGGTAGAACTCGATGTCGAGGCTCCACTGACTGGACGTGTCGCCTATCTTGCCGATCTGAACGCCGTCGACAGTGATCTCGCTGCCATGATTCAGCGCGTTGCTGAGAGCAATGCCGTTCCCGATATGGATGTCCACGAATGTGTCGGTATCACCGAATTTCTGCAGCGAAGAGAAGGAGAGGCTCGCCAGATCATTGTCCTCGCCTGCGATCTGCACATTGCCTCCGGCATCGACGAGCGCGCTCTCTCCGGCCTGAAGTCGGATGCTGTCGCCGTCGATATTGCTCAGCGAGGGCGCCAGATTCTCGGTGGTGCGCCCGCTTCTATCGGTGATCTTGTCGATCCCCCTCAGGAAATAGGCCTCCCTCTCGGCATCCGACAGGTCGTGCCCGGTCAGGATCAGATGATCGCTCTGCGTGAGGCGGCCGTCCACCAACTGAGCGGTCTCAATGTTGTCGACGGTCACCTCTGTCCCGTCATTCCAGAGCCTGATTCTCCAGAAGTCGGTAACGGTCTTGCCGCTCAGGTCGAAAGACGTTCCGGCGCGGAAAGACAACGTGTCGCCGTTGCTGCCGTCGCCGGTCGTGCCGTTATGCCCGCCGCCGTCGATCGTCGTGACGCCCGCCAATTGGGTGGCGGCGATGCTGATGTCGTCATCCTGGGCGGAGCCTCGGATGATCTCGATGCCGGACAGGCTGGCCATGCGGTAAAGGTCGAACCCGACGGGCCCCGGGCTTTGTGTGATCAATTGGAGCGTGTCGGTTCCGCCGCCCCCGTCGAGCCGGTCGCCTGCGACCATGAGGTTCTCCGGCGTGGCCTCGAAAATCTCGTTGGCGTCCGTTCCGACGATGTCGTCGACGCCGTCGGTGAGGGATCGCGTGACGGGCGGGTAGACGGAGACGTCCGCCTGCGCTTGCCGTCCGCCGACATCGATCATCGAAATGTCGATCGTGCGCGATTCCGCAAAGGCGCCGTTCGCTTTGGTATAGGTCAGCGAGCGAAGGACGTCCTGGGCCATCGCTGCCGTCGCGTTCGTATTGAAGGTGATGCTGAGGGAAGACGATCCCCAGCCCTCGACGAGGCCGATGACCGCCCCATCGTATTGCAGGTTCTTGGTGTTGGAATTGTTCGTGTTCGAGAGCGTCAATCTCGTTGAAGAGGCGATCCCGATGACCTCGTCCGGATCGGCATTTCCCATCATGTGCACGGACAGAAAACTCAGCCGTCCGTCATCCACGCTCAGCACGGCATCCCGGTTGAAATCAATGAAGACCGGGGTGCCGAGAACGGCGTTGATGGAGTTCCCGTCGAAATTCGTGACCGTTGGGGCGTGATGGGTCGTGGTCACGTATGCGCCGCCCTCGACCTCACGCGCGACGATGGTGTCGACGCCCTGGAGGTGCAGCGCCTGCCGCTCCTGCGCCGTCAGGGTTCCCACGGTCAGAGTCAGCTTGTCGTTCGTCGTGTCTCGTCCGTTGACGAGCTTGGCGGTCGCTGCGTCGTCGACGGTGATCTCGGCACCGTTGTTGACGAGATTGATCTTGCCGAAGCCGATGATGTCCGTGTTGGTGAGATCGATCGAGTTTCCCCTGATCACCAGCGTGTCGCCGATCGTCGCTCCCTCGCCCTCGATTCTCCGGACATCGGTGAGCTGGCTTCCCGCGATGACGATCCAGTCGTCGGCGGCCGTGCCCTTGATCGTCTCGACGCTCGACAATTCACCCATCAGATGCAGATCGAACTCGTCGCCGCCGGTCAGGATCAGGGTGTCGTCGCCATCGCCGCCTGCCAGCTCGTCGCCGCTGCTCAAGGTGTTCCTGTCTGCCGTGAAGACATCGGAAGCTCCGGTTCCGACGACGCGGTCGGCGATGGTGACGAGGGCTTCGGCCGAATACCCACCGCTGTCCTCCAGCAGCAGACCGATCAAGCTTCCCGACGTGAAACCGCTCGCCGTGGACGTATCGGCATAGGCGACGGCGCGGATGAGCTGCTGGACCAGCGCCGGAGAGGCGGCTTCGTTGAAGTCAAAGCCTATCCCGGCGTCGTCCGCATACGCGATGGTCCCGATGACGATGTCGCCCACCTGGATGGGCTTGCCCGCCACAACGCCCTCGGGAGCCGTGACCCCGCCATCGGCGAGCTGGAGACTGAGAACATTCGTGATCGGACCGGTCCACAGATTGATCTGGAGGCGCTGGAGCGGATGATCGCCGGGCACGATTGCCACATTGGAGCCCGTGTCGATCGACACCGGCGCTCCGTTCGGGACCCGGATAACCGTGTCGCCGTCGAGGTTCAGAATCTGCAGTTCGGCCATGGGGCCCTCCTGGGACAGGTGCAACTTCCCAGGAGTTCACTAAATCATAAGTAATAACATTGCAAATACGGGCCTTCAGGCCCATCGGGATTCCAGAGTCGGTATCGCTTCCAAGGTCAGGCGAGCGCCGCGTCCGCCTGCAGGCGTCTGGTGAACTCGTCCACCTCCTCCTGTGTCTGGTAGAGGCCGAACCCGATCCGCAGCCGGTCACCCCTGACGTCGGTGACCACATGGTGCCGCTTGAGGCGGGCATAGAGGCTCTGGGCCTGTTCCGTCTCGAAGGTCAGGAAATTGCCGCGCCGCATCTCGTCCTGCGGCACGACGAGGCGGGCCTCGCCGAGGGTCGGAATTTCGGGAACATGCCGCAGGAAATGCTGCTGCAGCGCCTTCGCGTGGGCGTGCACGATGGCCGGCGTGATGCCCTCGGCCCTGAGCCAGCGCATCACCGCGTTGAAGCGGTAGATGCCCGAGGGATCGAAGGTCGCGCCCATGAAGCGCCAGCCGTCCTCGCTGTAGCCGACCTGTCCCCGCTGCGCGTTGGCGAGGTTGCCGAAGGCGGCGTACCAGCCGGTGTCGCGCGGGCGCAATCCCCAGCCCGGCGGGCAATGCATGAAGCAGGCGCCTTCGCCCGCCATGGCGTATTTGTAGCCGCCCGCCATGTAGAAGGCGCAGTCCGCGATGGAGCTCAGGTCCGTCGCCCGCGCCATGAAGCCGTGATACCCGTCGATCACCACCATGGCATCGGAGTGAGCGGCCTCCGCGAGCCGTCGCACATCCGGGGCGAAGCCCGAATTGAAGAAGACCTGGCTGACGAAGACGAGATCGAACGCGTCGCTCGCCACTGCGCAGAAGCGGTCCTCGAAGGTCGTGAAGGGCTCCGTCGGAACGCGCGTGACGATGGCGCTCCCGTCCTCTTCCAGGCGCGCGATCTGCCGGCTGAAGGAATGGAATTCGCCGTCCGAGGTCAGGATGCGGACCGGCCTGTCCGCCGCGAAGCAGGAGAGAATGCGCTTGAGGAATTCGTGCGTGTTGGGCGCAACGGCGATCGTGCCCGGATCGGGAAGACCGAGATGGCTTGCCACATGCGCGCGAAACTCGTCGAAGACGGGGCCGAGCACATGCTCCCATTTGTCGTCGACGAGGCGGGCGGCATCGTCCCAGGCCTGCAGGTGCGCCTCGCGCGTGACGTCCGGCCAGGGATGGTGGCTGTGCGCCGCGAAATGAAGGCGCTCCGGCGCGGCGTTGAGGAAACGGGAGAAGTGGGAACGCAGATCGAGCATGGGGGCCTCGACGATCAGAGCTTGCCGCGCACGGACCAGAGTTCGGGGAAGAAATACTGCTCCAGCGCCTTGCGCAGATAGGCGACCCCGGTGCTGCCGCCTGTGCCGCGGCGCATGCCGATGATGCGCTCCACCGTCTTCATGTGCCGGAAGCGCCATTGCTGGAACGCGTCCTCGAGATCGACCAGCTCTTCGGCGAGTTCGTAGAGATCGAAATGCTCGCTCGAATGACGGTAGATGTCCTCCCACACGGCCTCGACACCCGGGTGCGCGGCATAGGGCTGCGTCACGTCCCGGTTCAGCACGTCGGCGGGCACGAGATAACCGCGCCGCGCCAGAAGGCGCAGCGCCTCGTCGTAGAGGCTCGGCGCGTGATAGGCGGCGTCGAGCTGCTCCGCGAGATCGCTGCGGTGCTTGTGCGGCGCCATCTTCACCGCGTCCTTCGCGCCGAGCTTGAATTCCACGAGGCGGTATTGCCACGACTGGAAGCCGGACGAGCGGCCGAGCGCGGGCCTGAAGCTGAGATAATCGGACGGCGTCATGGTGGAGAGCACCGTCCAGGCCTGGATGAGCTGCTCCTGGATCCGATTGATGCGCGCCGTGCATTTGAAGGCGGGCTGAAGCTCGTCGGCGCGCAGATGGGCGAGGGCCGTATCCAGCTCCCGGTTCAGGAGCTTGAGCCACAGCTCCATCACCTGGTGGATGGTGATGAACAGAAGCTCGTCATGCTCCGCCGTCAGGGGCCTCTGGGAGGAGAGAAGGGTGTCGAGCTGGAGATAATCCCCATAGCTCATGTTGTCCGCGAAATCCGTGTGAACGCCCTCTGTCCCGACCGACACGATGTCCTCCTCCGAAGCTGTACCGTCTGAGGTCTTGATAGTCTCAAGGTGCCGAAAGGGAAATAGAGCAGAGTGGAACAGTGTCACGGGACGGCGGTTCGAGAATTGGCATCCCGGCTGCGAGCGGTTAGGTTGCGGGCCGATTTTGACCCCGAACGGAGACCATCGCGCATGTCCGACACGCTTCCCGACCGTCTGTCCACGAACCCGAACAGTCCCTATTACAACGAGGAGCTGCTGGCCAAGGGCGTGGGGATCCGCTTCAACGGAGCGGAGAAGACCAACGTTGACGAATATTGCGTCAGCGAGGGCTGGGTCCGCGTGATCGCCGGCGCCGCCAAGGACCGCTTCGGCAATCCCATGACGATCAAGCTCAAGGGCAAGGTCGAGCCCTATCTGCAGAGCGAGGCCTGAAGCCGTCGTCCCGGCCGCATTTTAAGGATTGTTGCCGCCCGAGCCCGGCTGGGGCGGCGCCTTGCCCACCCGCGCCGGATCGGTGCCCTGAGGGACCCTCTCGGCGGGCTTCGCCTCGTCGGGCGCAAGGAGTTCGTGATTCACCGGCTCACGCGGCGGCGATCCGTCATGCGCGGGCGCGCCCGCAACCAGGGTGCCGCCCATGTAGGACGGCGGGTCGCTGGCCGGGAAGGAGAATTCCGACCCTGCATCGACGAGGTCGTCTTCCGTCTTTTTCGCTGTCACGGCCTGTCCTCATTCCACGCTGGTGTGTCTGAGGAGGCAATGTGGAGCGCTGCGGGATGTTCGGGCAGCGCGGCAAAAAAGCCGCTTCCCGTGTGATCCGCTCCGTCCTCCCGTCATGAGACCCTTCCGTCTCACACCGTCATGGCTTTCTCCCGTCATGCCCGCGCTCGTCGCGGGCATTCACGTCTCGACGGCTCCAAAGACGTGGATCCCCGGGACAAGCCCGGGGATGACGGCGGAGGACGTCAGAAAGCGGATCCTTGACCGTCATCGCCCCTCGCCATTGCCCTTCATCGTCATCCCCCGGACTTGATCCGGCCACCCACGTCTTGGGATCCGCTGCGCCTCAAAGACGTGGATCCCCGGCACAAGGCCGGGGGATGACGATGAGGGGTATCGTGGCGGGCCGCTGCACACGTCATGGCCGCATCCGTTGCGGCCGTGACGGTCGTGGTCATCCTCTCGCCGGGGCCTTCGGGCCGACGAGGCCGAACATGGCGCCCTGCGGATCGCTCGCGACGATGATGTGGACGCCGCCGGGAACCTCGGCGGGCCCATAATGGATCGTGCCGCCGTTGTCCGACACGGCCTGGGCCGCCGCATCGATGTCCATCACGCCGAAATAGAAGGTCCAGGCCGGGGGAGGGCCGCCCTCCATCCGGTTCATCACCGCGCCGATCCCTTGGCCCCGATGCTCGATGAACCGGTAATCGCCCATGGCGCCCATCGGCATCGCGTCACCCTTCTCCCAGGCGAACAGCCGCGTGTAGAAGTCGAGCGCGGCGTTCTGATCGGACGTGGCGAGCTCGTTCCAATGGCAATGGCCGGGTTGGCTCTGGTCGAACGACGTGCTCGTGCCCTCCATCGCGCCGCGCATCACGTAGAAGAGGGCGCCCTGGGGGTCGGCCAGCATCGCGAAACGCCCGACGCCCGGAATGTCGGTTGGCGGCACATGCTGCTCGCCACCGGCCTGCACGATGTCCGAGGCCGCCGCGTCGACATCGCGAACGCCGATATAGCCCAGCCAGCGCGGGCGCATGCCCGTCGTCTCGGCTGCCCGGATCGTCATGAAGCCGGCAATATCGACGCCGCCGATCCCGAAGATCCGGTAGTCCAGGTCCGATCCTTCCGCCCGGCGGTTCCGCCAGCCGACGACCGCGCCGTAGAAGCGGGCAGCCGCGTCGGCGTCCGTGGTCAGGAGTTCATACCAGACGAAATCGCCATGCTGATTGGCCATGGTGAGGCTCCTAGACGTCCAGGATCGGCACGAAGCCGCCGAAGATCATGCGCTTGCCGTCGAAAGGCATCTCGCCCATGGCCTGCATGCGAGGATCGGTCATCATCTTCTGCATGGCCGCGTCCCGAACCTCCTTCGAGGGATATTCGATCCAGCTGAACACCACGACCTCGTCAGCCGCGGCCTTCACGGCCATACGAAAATCGGTGAGCTTGCCCTCCGGCACGTCGTCGCCCCAGCACTCGACCATGCGCGTCGCGCCGAATTCCTTGAACAGCGGCGCGGCCTTCGCGGCGAAGGCGCGGTAGGCTTCCTTGTTGTCGGCCTTCACGGCCACGACGAATCCATCGACGTATTTCATCGTGCGTCTCCCTTGGTCCCTCTTTGTGTCTTGACAATTTGAGTTGATATCAACATAATCCGGCCATGTCAAACGCCCGCGATGTACCCTTCGAGACGACGATCCATGTGCGCGATGCCTGTCTCTGCCTTCACGCGCAGAGGGCCGCGCGAACGCTCTCGCGGCTGTTCGACGAGGCGTTCCAGCCCCTCGGCCTCACCTCCGGACAATTCTCACTGCTCAATGCCCTGAACCGCCCGAAACCGCCCGCCATCGGTCAGGTTGCGCATTTGCTGGCGATGGACCGGACGACGCTGACGGCGGCCCTGAAGCCGCTCGAGCGCGACGGCCTCGTGGCAATCACGGTCGACCCGGACGACCGCCGCAGCCGTCTTCTCCACCTGACCGGGAAGGGGCGGACGGTGCTGGCGTCCGCAGTGCCGGTCTGGCGCGATCTTCATGCGGCGATCGAAGCGCGCCTGTCGGACCTCGCGCCGGACGATCTGCGCGGTGCATTGAACGACCTCGCGCGATCCAAGCCGGTGAGGGACACGGCCTAGCGCCTTCGTCCCACGACGTGCACTTCTCTCGTCGGCCCGGCACTCCGCGTCATGCGCGCACGTGTTGCGGGCACCCACGTCTTTGACCCGGTGCGGCCCACGAAGACGTGGATGGCCGGACACGCCCGGCGACGGGGAATAAGGATGACGAGCAGAGGAGCGTCATTGTTATCCGCGACGCCGTGCGGTTCCGAAGACTGGACGCTAGGGCCATCTGCCCAAGCTTTAAGACAAGCTCGTCCTCGAGAAAGGCTTGTCCCGCATGGCTTCACGCTGGGCTCATAGGCGGAGCTGGACCGTTGCCGTGGTGGTGGCCTGTCTCGCTGGCCCGCAGGCGCTGGCCCATAGCTGGTACCCGGCCTGGTGCTGCAGCGATCGCGATTGCCGCGAGCTGATGCCCGCTCAGGGGGAGACCGTGACCGAAACCAAGGACGGCTATCGTCTCTGGGACGGTCGCCTCATCAGCCGGGACCAGGTCAAGCCGTCACCCGACGAGCATTTCCACATCTGCGAGGAGCCGGTCACCAGAGCGATCATCTGTTTCTTTGCACCGCAGGGGGAAACATGAGAAAGCTTCGCCACATCGCGGCCGGGTGCATCGTGCTGCTCGCGGCCTGGACCGAGCCGTCCTGGCCCCAGCCGCCGCCGGATCCCGATCTCGAAGCCGCGGACCCTCCGGGCTTGCCTTCCATCGGCAAGTGGATGCTCACCGCGCAGGGCATGCCGTCGGATTGGCTCGGGGAAATCTATCAGGGCAAGGTTCTGCGCGAGCCGATCAACGTCATCCTCATCGACGAGGCCGCCGTCAGCCGGGAGGATGCGACCGCGCGATTGCTCGCGGCGGCCACCGAGGCCGGGTATCCCGTCCGTCTCGGGCACTCCACCGGCTACCAGGCCATGATCGAGCGGAAGCCTTATGCGCAACTGCCGAAGGGCTGGGACGACGCCCTCTCCGACGACGTGTTCGAGCTCACCAACAATCACGGTCGGATCTTCGGCCCTTACGAGATGGAGCGGTTCTATCTCTTCACGGGCGCTTTCAGCCGCGAGCGGGTTGACCCGTTCCGCTGGCCCGGGCATCGCTTCGCGTCCTTCAACGAGGCGCGGGACGATTTCGCTCGACGGTTGGATCGCGGCACCACCTACAAGACGGCGGGTTCCGTTCCCCTCGACAACGCTCTTCGGGACCACCCGAGCGTGACGACGGGCGATCACGACGGCAGGGCGGTCGTTCTACGGATCGGCCGATAAGTTCCTCAGGCGTGCGCCCCGGCGAGGAAGCCCGCGAACGCCTTCGGATCCACGTTGCCGCCGCTGAGGATGATCCCGACGCGCTTGCCCTTGCAGGGCACGACGCCGTGGAGGGCCGCCGCCGCCGCGAGGCAGCCGGTGGGCTCCACCACGATCTTCATGCGTTCGGCGAAGAAGCGCATGGTGTCCACCAGCATCTCGTCGCTCACGGTCAGCATGTCGCTCACGAGGGCGCGCATGATCGGGAACGTCTTCTGGCCGACATACGTGGTCTGCGCGCCGTCGGCGATCGTGACGGGCACGGGAATGCGGACGATCGTGCCCGAGCGGAACGATTGCTGCGCATCGTTTCCGGCCTCCGGCTCCACGCCGTAGATCCGGCAGGCGGGGGAGAGCGCATGGGCGGCCAGAGCCGACCCCGCCAGCAGGCCGCCGCCGCCGACGCAGACGAGCAGCATGTCGAGGGGGCCTACCTCCTCGAAGAGTTCCTTGGCGGCGGTGCCCTGGCCTGCGATCACGTCCTCGTGGTCGTAGGGCGGGATGAGCGTGAGGCCGCGCTCGGCGGAGAGCCTGCGGCCGATCTCCTCCCGGTCCTCGGTGTAGCGGTCGTAGAGCACCACCTCGCCGCCATAGCCCTGCGTGGCGGCGACCTTCATGGCGGGCGCATCCTTGGGCATGATGATCACGGTCGGCACGTTCTGGAGCTGGCCTGCATAGGCGATGGCCTGGGCGTGATTGCCCGAGGAGAAGGCCACCACGCCGCGCGTCTTCGCGTCCTCCGGCAGCCGCGCGATGGCGTTGTAGGCCCCGCGGAACTTGAAGGCGCCGCCCCGCTGCAGGTTCTCCGCCTTGAAGAAGAGCTTGGCTCCGGTGCGCTCGTCGGCGGTCCGGGAGGTGAGCACCGGCGTCCGGTGGGCCACGCCCGCGATGCGCCACGCCGCCGTGATCACGTCGTCATAGGTCGGCAAGGGCGAGGAGGGGCGGGTCTGCTGGATGGAGGCGTTCATGATCCGGTCGCTGCTGCGAAAAACGGATCCTTCCATACCAATCGCGGCATGCGCTTGTCACGCGCCATGCCCAACTCTTTTGGAATTAGGCTTCTTGCCTGGCTTCCGTATCGGAACAGCACCCGTTTCAAGCCGTTCTCCGGTGAACCCCATCTCGAGAGGAGGCGCGCCATGGACCTGTGGCGGATGATCTTGTCGGAACATGCGAATATCGAGGAGCTCTGCCAGGAGGTGCTGGAGGCTACTCCTCACGGTCCCAACAGCCGCGCGGAACTGTTCGCCGATCTCGAAGACGAGCTGGACCGCCATATCGCGGCCAAGCAGAACGTGATCTATCCCGCGCTCGCCGAGGACGGCCGCACGGAAACCTACCTTCACGAGCTCGACGACGAGCATCGCGACATCCAGCGCAGACTGGACGCGCTCTCCGCCCAGTCCGACAAGAACAGCCGGCAATGGGCGCTCGATTTCAAGGAGCTGGTCGGCGTGATCCGCCATGCCTTCAGCCTGGAGGAGAACGGCGCCCTGGTCGCGGCGCACGGCATCTTCTCCCGTCAGGAGGCGGATTCCCTGCGGCGCGCCTATGAGCGCGAGAAGATCGCGTCCTACGAGGCGTCCCGCTGGCACATGCCGAGCGCGATGATGCCGAGCCGCTACGGCATGCCCACGGGGATCACCTTCGGCGTCCTGGCCGGGGCGCTCGCCATCGGCGGCGCGGCCCTGGCCTGGAGCATGTCGCGGAACGGGCAGACGCGCGCGAACCGCCCCTTGCGTCCCGCCCCGCGCCGCCCGCAGCCGCCGTTCCCCCTCGACGCCGGCGTGGTCGACCGTTCCTTGAGCCGCCGCGGCATGGAAGGCCGGGCGTCCTCCGGCTCCACGGGCATGGCCGGGAGCAGAGGCCCTGCCCAGCAAGGAATGGGCGCTTCCCGCCCGACCGGCTCCGCCGGATCCACGACGGGAGGAATGGACCGGCCCACATCCGGCGAGACGGCCGCGACCGGTTCGGGCGCGGGATCGGACGAGCAATGGTTCTCGTCGGCCAACCCGCCCCAGGCACCTTCGGGCCTCTCGACGCCCCTGCAGCCGGGGGGAACGGTGCCGGGCGGCAGCCCCGCCGCGTCGGTGGGCTCGGTGGGAACCGGAGGCGGCTCGACGGAGAACCGCGATACCGGCACCATGAAGAAGTGAGGGGCGGTAAGCATCGCCCGTGAACGGCAGCACATCAAAGACGTGGATCCCCGGCGCAAGGCCGGGGATGACGGCGGAGAGTATCGGGGCCGCGCCGTCCCATGACAGCCGCAAAGCCTGATCTATATTGAGCCCCGGAGCCGTTTGCGGGAGAAGCCTCATGGACGACGTCTGGCCGGAACTGTCCTACCCGCAATGGAGCGACACGGCCGCGACCCTGCAGCTCTGGACCCAGATCGTTGGTAAGATCCGGCTGTCCCTGACCCCCTGGCTCAACCACGGCTGGCACGTGCCGCTCTATGTGAGCGCGCGCGGGCTCACCACGTCGCCGATGCCCGCGGGATACGAAATCGTGGAGATCGAGTTCGATTTCTTCGCGCACCGGCTGCTCGTGCGCACGAGCCGCGGGGACGACGGCATCATGTCGCTGGAGCCGCGCAGCGTCGCGGATTTCCACGAGGAGCTTCTCGACCTCATGCGCGGCCTCGGCGTGCATGTGGCGATCAACGACAGGCCCAACGAGGTGCCCGATCCCATCCGCTTTTCGGAGGATCAGGTTCACGCCAGCTACGATGCGGATGCGGCCTACCGGTTCTGGCGCGTGCTCGTGCAGGCGGACCGCATCTTCAAGCTCTTCCGCAGCTCGTTCCTCGGCAAGGCCTCGCCCTCGCATTTCTTCTGGGGCAGCTTCGATCTCGCCGTCACGCGCTTCTCGGGGCGCAAGGCGCCGCCCCATCCCGGCGGCGTACCGGGATTGCCGGACGCGGTGACGCGCGAAGCCTATTCCGACGAGGTGAGCAGCGCGGGCTTCTGGCCGGGGAACGATGCCTATCCGAAGGCCGCGTTCTACTCCTACGCCTATCCGGAGCCGCCGGGCTTCCGCGACGCGAAGGTGACAGCAGGCGCCTTCTTCGATCAGACCTTGAGCGAATTCATCCTGCCTTACGACACGTTGCGCACATCGGCGGATCCCGATGCGATGCTGCTTGATTTCCTCTCGACCACCTACGCCGCCGCCGCGGACGCAGCCGGCTGGGACCGCAAGAGACTGGAATGCGAGATTGGCGTTCCGAAGCGGGTGAGGGCGGTCTAGCGGATCGGGCGTGAATTGCATCCTTCTCGTCATGGCCGGGCTCGTCCCGGCCATCCACGTCTTCGGAACCGTTGAGCCACCAAGGCGTGGGTACCCGGCACAAGGCCGGACATGACGGTGCAGGGTGAAGGCGCGCCACAGGCCTCACGCTTCCTTCACGTTCGTGCCCCAGCGCCGGTGCAGGAAGCGCTCCCAGGGCGAGAACAGCAGGCGGTCGACGAGCAGGCCGATCACCACGATCACGATCATGATGCCGATCACCTGATCCATGGCGTTGAGCTCGCGGCCGTAATGGAGCAGGTGGCCGAGGCCGAACCCGGTGAGGATCGTGACGTAGATCTCCGCCGCCATCAGCGAGCGCCATGCGAAGGCCCAGCCCTGTTTCATGCCGCTGACGAGGAACGGCAGCGAGGCGGGCAGAATCACCCGGGTCCATGTGTGAAACCCTTCCGAGCCCATGGTGCGCGCGGCGCGGGCGTAGATCGGCGGGATGTTGCGCGCGCCGTGATCGGTGGCGATGATCACGGACCACACCGTGCCCATGATCACGACGAACAGCATCGCGCCCTCCGTCTGCCCGAACCAGATGAGGGCGAGCGGCACCCAGCACACGCTCGGCAGCGTCTGGAAGCCGAGCGCCAGCGCGCCGAGGGTGTCCTCCAGAAATTGCGACGTGCTGGTGAGAAGCCCGAGCGGCAGGCCGATGAGCACGCCGGCGGCATAGCCGACGAGCAGGCGCTTCAGCGTCACCCAGGTGGATTCGACGAGCGTGCCGTCGAGAAGCGCGTACCAGATGTATTCCGCGACGGCGGCGGGCGAGGGCAGCAGCACCACGGACCAGCGCCCGCTACGCACCGCGAGATCCCACAGGGCGATCAGGCCCGCGAAGAAGAGAAAGGCGACGGCCGCGCGCTTCATTCGTATGCCGCTCCGTTCGTGACGCCTTTGAGCGCGGCCGCGATCTTCGAGGTATAGGCGGCGAGCTCGGGGCTGTTGATGTCGCGCAGGCGCGGCAGGGGAATGTCGAAGACCTGCTGGATGCGTCCCGGCGACGGCGACATGAGCACGATGCGGTCGCCCAGGCACACGGCCTCGCGCACGTTGTGCGTGACGAAGACGATGGTCTTGCGGCTTTCCATCCAGATGCGCTGGATGTCGTCGTAGAGCTGATCGCGCGTCATCGCGTCGAGCGCCGCGAAAGGCTCGTCCATCAGCAGCACCTGCGGATCGGGCGCGAGCGCACGGGCGAGCGCCACGCGCTGCTTCATGCCGCCGGACAATTCGTGGATCTGCGCATGCTTGAACTTCGAGAGGCCCACGAGATCCAGGTACTCGTTCGCGATGCGGCGGCGCTCGGCATTGGTGAGTTCGGGCTTGAGCTTGAGGCCGAACATCACGTTGCCGAAGGCGTCGAGCCAGGGAAACAGCGCCGATTCCTGAAACATCACGAGACGTTCCTGCCCTGGGCCCTCGACGGGCTTGCCGTCCGCGAGCACGCGGCCCCGGTCGGGTCTGGTGAGGCCCGCGATGATGTCGAGCAGGGTGGACTTTCCGCAGCCCGACGGGCCGAGCAGGCAGACGAACTCGCCCTCGGCCACCGTGAGTGAGACGTCGTCCAGCGCCTGCACGATGTTGCGCTTGGGCGTGAACCATTTCGATACGCCCTCGATCACGAGTTTCGCGGGGCGTATTCCGGACGAGGTGTGAGGGGAGGCCTCCATCAAGGCTCCTCGATCAGGCGGCCGAGATCGGGCGTGCCGCGCAGGAAGCCCACGGCCTGCGCGTCTGAGACGAAGGACTGGAAGGCCGACAGCGTCACGTCGGGCGTGATCTGCATGCGCGTCCAGGCGCGGGCCACGAGTTCCGGCGGCATGTCGATCCTGAACGAAACCTGCAGCTCCTCGCGCGCCAGGCGCTGCGCCTCGTCCGGGTTCTGCCGGATCCAGTCGGTGAGCGCGCGATGCGCCGCCAGGAAGCGCCGGGCGAGATCGCGGTTCTTGGCGAGGAAATCCGCGCTCGACACGAGCACGGTGGTGATGGCGTCCTTCTCCTCCACGAGCACCTTGCCGCCCGCCTCGGTTTCGAGGCGCGACACCCACGGCTCGACTGTCCACACCGCATCGAGCTGCTTGTTCCTGAAAAGGGAGAGCTGGTCGGGATTGCTGGTGGGCACGACCTGCGCGTCGCCGCCCGTCTGCGTGATGCGCAGGCCGCCCGCCACGAGCCAGGCGCGGGCCGCCACGTCCTGCGTGTTGCCGAATTGCGGCGTCGCGATGCGCTTGCCCTTGAAGTCGGCGGGTTTCGTCAGCGCGGAATCCCCCTGCACCACGAGGGCCGCGCCGCCGTTCACCGCGCCCGCGATCACGCGCACCTCGCTCCCGCGGGAGCGCGCATAGGCGTTCAGCGCCGGGTTCGGCCCCACATAGGTGAGATCGAGCGACTTGGCGAAGATCGCTTCCATGGCGCTCGGTCCCGCATTGTAGGCGTACCACTCGATCTTGATTCCGGGCCCCAGCCGGTCCGCGAACCAGTTCCGGCCCTGCCGCTCCATGGCCCGGGCGACGAGGGCCTGCACATGGGTGATGTTGGGAAAATGCCCGACCCGAACGGCCATCGTCCCCTGCGCGTAGCTGGGGGATTGCGCCACAAGCCAGGATGCCACGACTAGACCGACCAGCCATCCGCGCCGCATCGCACCGGACCTCCGCCACTATAGGAGGCTAAGCGATCCGTCGATGAGGTCAATGGAGGGGGAGGCGACGCGATGTCCGTTCACGATCCCGCTTGTTCCGTCATGGCCCTCTCTGGTCATGGCCGTCCCCGGACTTGATCCGGGGATCAGGCCCGGCCATCCCGATCGGACAAGCACAGCGCCCCAGATGATCGAGATCACCGGCCCAAGGCCGGTGATGACGGGGAGAATGTCGAGCTGCCCCTCCTTCGTCATGCCCGCGCTCGTCGCGGGCATCCACGTCTTGATGGCTCGACGGTTCCGAAGACGTGGGTCCCCGGGACGAGCCCGGGGATGACGGGGAGAGGAGGCGCAGCCGGTCGCCGGCGATTGCAGGGATCAGGCGGAACCGCTGCCGCCTGCCTGCGCCAGGAGCAGGCGGCTCGCCCTCAAGGCGTTGGCGATGTCGAGAAGGATGTCGGCCGCTTCCGGATCGGCGAGCGTGCGGGCATGGCTCTCCAGGCGGTCGGCCGTGCCGCCCGGCTTCTCCAGCATCGTCTTCAGACCCGCGAGGGCTTCCTCCAGCACCCGGCGGGTCGCCCTGTCGCCCGTCGGCTCCGCGAGGTGTCGTCGGAGCTGGCCGATCGCCTCTCCCAGGTTGAGGGCGGCGAGCAGGCTCCAGCCCGGACGGGTGCCGAGATGGGCGCTCTTCTCGATGTGCAGGCTCAGGCGCAGGACGGGCCGGCGGAGAGCCGCCGCCGTGTCGGTCCCCTGCAGGATGCGCATGAGATCCGCCCCGATGGCGCGGGCGGCCCGAAGGGCGCGCCGTTCGCCCGGGGGCGGCAGCAGCATGAAGCCCGAGGTCACCACGCTGACGCTCAGAAGCAGCGCCGCCGCCTCGTTGAAGATCACGACCAGGTCCGTCACCGCCGGAAGCACGGCCTGGCTCGCCAGCATGAAGCACATATTGGCGTCGAGCGCGGGGCCTGCGGTTTTCCGGCTCGCTCTCGCCAGCCCGCCGAGCAGCATGAACGGAGCGACCGAGAGAACGAGCTGCGGCACGGTCGTGACGAAGGGCTGGATCGTCAGGCGGTAGAGGAGGGCGGCGGCGACGCCGAGCAGGACGCCCCTGAGCATGACCGGCGCGATGGCCTTGGGGTTCGGCAGCGATCCGAGCACCATCGAGAAGATGCAGATGCCGAGCGCGGCGAGCTCGCCCATGGGCCAGCCGGAGGCGTAGCCCAGGGCTCCGGCCGCGAAGGTCGCCGCGCCCGTGAACAGGCCGGTTTCCAGGGCGATCCGCCCATCCCTGTGCGGCGCGAGATAGGTCGCCTTGCGGCCGAAGGATCGGGCGTCGGCGCTGCCCGGTTCCGCATCGAAGGCGCGATCCGCCAGGACCACCCGGTCGAGCGCGTCGAGCACGGACGCGTCCGCCCGTCCGATCGCGGCGAGCAGCGTCTCCCGCTCCAGCCGGTTCTCCGGCGCGATGGCGAGGAGGCGCTTGGCGAGGCCGCGCGCCTCCTCCTCGTCGGGCGCCTCGGGCCGAACGCCCCTGCGGTTCAGCCGCACGCCGAGCTTGCGCCCGGCCGCCATGAGAGCCAGCGCGGCGACGATGAGCGCGTCCACATGGTGCAGCCGGCGATAACCTTCGAGAGAGCCAGCGGCCACGAGGCTCGCATTGGCCTGCAGGTCGGCCATCTCCAGCAAGATCGCGCGCTCGCGCGCATCCTCCTCGTCGATGGAGAAGGACAGCGTAAGGGCGATGGCATCCCGCGCGAGGCTGCGGACGCGCGCATAGAAATCGCGCCGCGAGGCGCTCGGCGTCCAGAACCCGGTGACGAGCGTCACCACCACGACGCCGATGAGCGTGCATTCCACCCGCGCCATCGCGACATCGACAGCATGTTCCGGACGCAGAATGGACGGCAGGACCACGACCGCCGCCGTCATGCCGGACATGAGCGCGCCATAGCCGTGCACGCCGCGCAGCAGATGCACGAGCGCCGCGTTCGCCGCCACCCAGAGCCCGAGAACGGCGAAGGACGCATAGGGGGTGAGCCCGAGCCGCAGGATGCCGAAACCGGCGGCGGCGCCCAGCAGGGTTCCGCCGATGCGGAAGACCCCGCGCTCGATCAGAAGGCCCTTGGCCGATTGCGACACCACCCAGATCGGCATCGCGGCCCAGAACGCGTTTCCCACATGCAGGAGAGATGCGATGGCATAAGCGAGCCACGCGGCGAGCGCCAGGCGCAGCCCGTGCGCCAGGGCAGCGCGATCCAGGCCGAGACGCTGTCCGAGAGAGGAAATCATGAAGTGAACTTTATCGGTATAAGCAATGCACTCCGTTTCGGAGCATATCCCTCGCGTTCATTCAAGCTCTGTTCAGGTACAGAGGGCGCCAGGAGCGTAGTGTTCAGGGTTGCGCCAGGGGCAAGGCATGTCCGGAACTCGTCTTCTTGATCTGCGGTGCTGGAGAAATCTAACGCTATAACCTGATATTTCCCTGCCACCGATCCGCCAATATTACGGGAATACTGGAGGCTTGCTTTTGCGTCTCATGAATTGAACAGAGTGCGAGTTTCATAATGCAGATTGGCAATCTTTCTCGAACGTCCCTCCGGCCACGTGGCATTTTCGCCTTGCAGATGGTGCGGGTTTTCTTCGTCGTGACCCTTGCCGCGACCGGCGCCTATGCCTTCTCCATGTCGGCGGAGGAGGGTCCGCAGACGGAAGCGTCCGCCGCCGCCGATGCGCAGCACGAAGCCGTGGACGCCTTGCCGTCGGCTGGACAGGCGGACCGGGCCGCCCCGGTGCAGGTCGCGATCGCCGAGACCGCCGAGGCGCAGGCCGCCATGGACGCCGCGAGTCCTGTGACCGTCCCGGAGGAGCCTCGTCCGCAGCCTGCCGCTGCGTCCGCCGACGCGG
This sequence comes from Microvirga sp. HS2, assembly GCF_055792805.1. Lineage (NCBI taxonomy): Bacteria > Pseudomonadati > Pseudomonadota > Alphaproteobacteria > Hyphomicrobiales > Methylobacteriaceae > Microvirga > Microvirga sp. HS2. Next base: position 97,359 of record NZ_JBVVAJ010000005.1, on the reverse strand, counting down.
CGGGCGACCAGACCGTCGCTGACGCCGCCGCTTCCAACCCCGAGCCGGCGCCGTCCGAGGCCGCCCAGGCCGCCGCCGAACCTGCGCCGTCCGCCGATGCGGACAGGACCGGCGCCGTCGCCGTGGCGACCGCGCCGACCGAGCCCGAGCCCGCGAGCGACCTCGTCGACCTCAACGCCGCATCCTTCGAAGAGCTCAATTCCCTGCGTAACACCGGCCCCCTCGGACGCGCCATCATCAAGCACCGCCCCTATGCCTCGGTGGAGGATCTCGTCACGCGCAAGATCGTCCGGCGCTCTGTCTATGAAAAGATCAAGGATCAGGTGACGGTTCGGTAAGCCTCTTCGGCTGTGTGGCTGCGGCATTCTCTCGTCATCCCCGGCTCAAAGCCGGGGATGACGATGGAGGGTGTCGGAGCTCATCCTTTCCCGTGAGGACGGAGGTGCTGCCGCTGGTCAGTGCCGCTCGTGAAGGCATTCCGCGTGGTCGGCGAGCACCTCGATGATGCGGCACTCGGAGATCTTCCGGTGGTCGCAGGCGACCATCGATTCCAGCTCGTCGCGCAGGGCGGTGAGGCGGGCGATCTTGTCCTTCACCTCCTTCAGGTGCGCCCTGGTGATCTCGTGCACTTCGCCGCAGGAGCGGTCCGGCGCGCCCGTGAGATCCAGGAGCTGGCGGATGGCCTCGACCTCGAACCCGAGCTCGCGGGCGTGGCGGATGAAGGTGAGGCGGCGGACGTCGCCGGGCCCGTAGCGCCGCTGCTGGCCCTCGGTCCGGACCGGCTCGGCCATCAGCCCGATCTGCTCGTAATAGCGGATGGTCGGCACTTTCACCTCGGTCTGTCGCGACAGCTCGCCGATCGTCAGGGACATCGAAGAATCCTCTTGAACCTCTAGCCGCTAGAGGATGTAGCCTCCGGACGAATCGATGTGAAGAGGTTTGCCGATGTGTGAGGCATGCAATCTGCCGGACGGTCATGAGGACAGACGCGAGAGCCGAACTGAGGCCGCGCCGCCCGAGGGACAGCGCACCCGCTACCGGGTCTCCGGGATGGACTGCGCCTCCTGCGCGGCCAAGATCGACAATGCCCTGCGGCGCAACCCGGGCGTGGCGGAGGTGAGCGTCTCGGTTCCGGCCGGGACCGTGACCGTGGCCCATGACGACACGATCGTCCCGGCGGTCCTCGCCAAGCAGATCGCGACGCTGGGCTACAAAGTCACCGGGCAGGGCCCGGCCGATGCCCGCGCGTCCGCACCGGCAGCCGGTCACGATCACCATCATGGCCACACGCATGACCACGCCGAAGAGGCTTCCGCAGGCCTGCACGGGCATCTGCACGATCATGGCCCGAGCGAGGGGCCGTGGTGGAAGAGCCGGCGCGGCCTCCTGACCATCGCCTGCGGCCTGGCGCTCGCGGCCGCCTATGGGATCGGCCTCATCGTGCCGGAGATCGGGCATTGGGCGTTTCTCGCCGCCATGGCGGTGGGCCTCGTTCCCGTGGCCCGGCGGGCGCTGGTTGCGGCCCGCTTCGGCACCCCGTTCTCCATCGAGATGCTCATGACCATCGCGGCGGTCGGCGCGGTGATCATCGGCGCCACCGAGGAGGCCGCCATGGTGGTGTTCCTGTTCCTCGTCGGCGAGCTTTTGGAGGGCGTCGCGGCGGGGCGCGCCCGCGCCAGCATCCAAGGCCTGACGAAGCTCGTGCCCAAGACCGCGCTCATCGAGCGCGACGGCAGGACCGAGGAGGTTCCGGCCGAGAGCCTGACGGTCAACGCCGTCATCCTGGTCCGTCCCGGCGACCGGGTTCCCGCCGACGGCGTCATCGTCGAGGGCGAGAGCGCCATCGACGAGGCACCCGTCACCGGCGAGAGCGTGCCCAAGCGCAAGGGCGGGGGCGAGGCGGTCTTCGCCGGCACGATCAACGGCGACGGGGCGTTGCGCGTACGCGTCACGGCGGGGGCGCAGGACAACACCATCGCGCGCATCGTGCGCCTCGTGGAGGAGGCGCAGGAGAGCAAGGCCCCGACCGAGCGCTTCATCGACCGCTTCTCGCGCTCCTACACCCCCGCCGTTCTGGTGGTCGGCGCGCTCGTCGCCGTGGTGCCGCCGCTGCTGTTCGGCGCGGCCTGGGGCGAGTGGGTCTACAAGGGCCTGGCGATCCTGCTGATCGGCTGTCCCTGCGCGCTCGTGATCTCGACGCCCGCGGCCATCGCCGCGGGGCTGGCGGCGGGAGCCCGGCGCGGCCTCCTGATGAAGGGCGGCGCGGTGCTGGAGACCCTGGGCACGATCACCATGGCGGCCCTGGACAAGACCGGCACCCTGACGGAGGGCAAGCCGAAGGTGACGGACATCGTCCCGGTCGCCCGCTCGGAGCGCGAGGTCCTGTCCCTGGCCGCGGCCCTGGAGACCGGATCGAGCCACCCGCTCGCCACGGCGATCCTGGCGAAGGCGGCGGAAGCGGGCGTGCCCGTGCCGCCCGCCGCGAAGGCCGGGGCGGTCGGCGGCAAGGGCGTGACCGGCAGCGTCGGCGGCGTGCCGCTCTTCCTCGGCTCGCCCAAGGCGACCGCGGAGCAGGTGGCGCTCACGGCCGAGCAGGCGGCCCTGATCACCGGCCTGAACGACGAGGGCAAGTCCGTCTCGGTGCTGCTGGCGGGCGGTCAGGTCGCCGGGGTGATCGCCATGCGCGACGAGCCGCGCCCGGACGCCAGGGAGGGCCTCGAAGCCCTGAGGCGGGCCGGGGTCGAGACCCTCATGGTGACCGGCGACAACCGGCGTACGGCGAGCGCCATCGCGGCGGGGCTCGGCATCGAGCCCCGGGCGGATCTGCTGCCGCAGGACAAGCAGGCCATCGTCCGCGAGCTTCAGGCCGGCGGCCACGTGGTGGCCAAGATCGGCGACGGCATCAACGACGCGCCGGGCCTCGCGGCGGCGGATGTCGGCATCGCCATGGGCGGCGGCACGGACGTTGCCCTGGAGACCGCCGACGCGGCGGTCCTGCACGGGCGCGTGCTCGACATCGCCCGCATGGTGCGCCTCTCGCGGGACACCATGGCCAATATCCGCCAGAACATCACCATCGCGCTCGGCCTCAAGGCGGTGTTCCTGGTCACCACCATCCTGGGCATCACCGGCCTGTGGCCCGCCATCCTCGCCGACACGGGCGCGACGGTCCTGGTCACGGCCAACGCCATGCGCCTCCTCGCCGCCGGAGGCCGGACGTAAGGACGATCCCGGAGGGGGCTTGAGCCTCCGGGAGGCGCGGAGCAGGTTCTTTCGTCATGGCCGGGCTTGACCCGGCCATCCACGTCTTCGGAACCGCCGCGCCTCAAAGACGTGGATCCCCAGGACAGGCCCGGGGATGACGGGGAGGGGCTCACTCCTCCGGCCTGCTGAATAATCTCGGCCCGTGTCCGATCAGCTCCGGCGGCACCGTCTCTCGATCGATCGGCTGCGGCTCGCGGTTGCGGCGATAGACCATCCAGCGGCCCTGCGCGTCCTGGTACACGCCGTAGATCAGGCGGCCCTCGTCGGGCCGCGCGGGGCGGACGAGATCGCGCAGGCCGCGCAGCACGAGCCACGTCATGCCGAGCAGGGTGACGGGAACGGCGACGAGCCACAGGGCCTGGATGAGTTCGGGCCAGGTGTGGAACTTGGAAAGCCAATCGGCCCATGCGGAATAAGGCTGGTCCATCGCAACAACTCCCCTGAGGTGAAGCGACCACCAGCACTGCTGGTGGTCGGGGAGTTCAGAAGCCGCCCGAGGACGACCGCGCTGCCCTTTAGGCTTGCGCCCTGGACATGCGACAGCGCCTCCCCGGCCATAAGCTGGGAAGGCATCGTTGACGGCCGATACCGGCCGCCTCGGGTCGGGGTTCTGACGCCCCAGAACCGGATGCGTCCGGCTCCAAGGGCGAGATAACACGGTTACAGGGTGAGGGGTCAATGGGAGAGCGGCGAGGACGCCGCCCCCTCCACCGTCATGGCCGCACTTGTTGCGGCCACCCACGTCTTGAGAGGCGTCGTGGTTCGAAGACGTGGATCCCCGGCACGAGGCCGGGGATGACGCGGTGGGTTTGGGGCAGGAACACCTACTGGTTCAGCGTTTCATAGAGATCGTCCCAATCCGGGTTCATGGCGTGGATGAGGCGCACCTTCCAGGCGCGGGGCCAGTGCTTCATGGTCTTTTCGCGCTGGATCGCCAGCCGGATGTCGTCGTGCCACTCGTACCAGACGAGGCGCTTCAGGCCGTATTGCTTGGTGAAGCCGTCGATCAGGCCCTCGCGATGCTGCCAGGCGCGGCGGGCGAGGTCGCTCGTCACGCCGCCATAGAGCGTGCCGTTGCGCCGGTTCGTCATGAAATAGACCCAGCCGCCCTTGTGCATGGGCTGATGATACTGAGTTTCGCTGCGCTTTCCATCGTCATGGCCGGGCTTGTCCCGGCCATCCACGTTTCCTTGCTGTGTGGGTCAAAGACGTGGATGCCCGGCTCAAGGCCGGGCATGACGAAGTGAGAGCCGTGGATGAGGGCCATGATGAGAGAGCCGTAGCGATCCGAGCGCGCCGCGCAGCTCGGTCAGGCTGCGGCCTTTCAATGTCCCGTGAGGACGCCCATTCACTCCCACAACGGTTGAGTGACGACAGGAAAGGAAGAACTGTCGTGCTCCTTGCCTACTGACCGCTCTCAGCCGTTGTCCCACTGCCGATGATCTTGCCATCGACACGGCTGGCCGTCTCCGAGGCAGCATTAGGGCTCCCGTTGCCGATGGTCTTGCTGGCTTCGAGAACCGATCCATCGGGAACTTCTGCAGACGCTGCAGGACTTCCATTGCCAATAATCTTATTGGCTTCGCGGGTTTTGCTGTCGGTATCCTCGGCAAAGGCAACTCCGCCGATTGCTAGGAACACGGTAAGCGAAATGGAGAGGGTGCTTGAGTGTTTCATTGAAACCTCCCGCCGCAGGGGCTCCAAGATAATAGCTGAAAAGCTGCGGCAGGAACGTGCCATACCGCACAGTTGCTTCCAGACACTGAAACCAATGGCAGAAGGCGTATGGACTGCGCAGTGCTCAGTTCGTGGCCCTTCGGTTCGATAAAGGCCAACATTTGCAGTAACGCGGCACAGAGGAGCCATTATCCCTTCTTGCCGGACAGAGCGACCACTGCAGTCCAAGCGTACACGTCTCTAGCGACCGTCCCGCCTTCTGCCACTTATACGGCTTACGGACGCAATGATAGAACGGGGATCTGAAAGAGTGACCCTGCTGTTACTGTTGGGATGATCTTCAACGTTTGATCTCATGAGCTTCGGATTGGTGCGAAGCCATCTAAGTCAGACAGGCACTTCGATGTACCGGCGTTTCATTCGATCTGGCTCTAGACGCTTGAGGAAAGCTCCAGGGCAGTGCTGCGCGAGTGCATCCCGAACGCGCTGAACAGTTTGCGGCGGCGTAGCGCGGCGGACATAGACCCCACGAACCATTGCCTGCGGGAAGGCAAACAGGTGGATACGCTGTCCATCAGCCTCAATGACTTGGTCTGCGTCCTCTTCCCGTGCGTACAGTCGCCATTCCCTCTCATGAGACCAGTCAGCGCCCTTGGACATAAAGGCCAATCGAGGGTTATCTAGAGCCTCTTCCAGTTCACCATCGAAGTAACTGATCTGCTGCAACTTGCGCTGCTTTCCGGCCCTGTTCACCGAAAAGAACGGACTTGCAGCATCAAACGCAATGACGAAGCCTTTTTGCTGATCAGCATAGTATCCCCACATGGTAGGGTTTTGAGGGTCATCGGTCAGCGACAAAGCAACACCGCTGCCAATAGCCTCATGGAGTAGTCGCTCAATCTGTTCGTCACTGTTCATCATCGGCAGGAACTGATCCAGCAGTCCCTGCAACATGCTGCGGAAACCGTCTTGATACTGAGCGCCGCCAAGTTGCTGATGAAGCAGAGACTGGACGAGTGGTTTTGCCTGATCAGAGAGCCCCCGCTCGGCAAGTGCCTCTGATAAACGTTCATCCATGAGTGCATCTACATCCAGCCTCATAAGCTCATGATTGAACGCGCCTTTCATGCGAGGACCGACAAGTTGCTTAAACGTCCGACGAACCTCGAAGTCATCGTTGGTCGTAAGGAGGGGTGAAAACCTGATGCGCAATCGTTCAAGGACATCCACTCTGTCGGGAACCACGTACTTGTACAGGAGGTCAGGCGGTGTCGATGGGTCGGGCAGATCATTCAGGAATGGATTGTCAGCCATACGCATCCCTATCCTTATCATCTGTCTAACATATCGGCACGACCCTTACGTTTCACTATACCTTGCCCGAGTGATAGCTAGCCACCTCGTCATGGCCGGGCTTGTCCCGGCCATCCATGTCCTTATGCGGCGTGGGTCAAAGACGTGGATGCCCGGCTCAAGGCCGGGCATGACGGGAGGAGGGAGCCGTGGCGACCCGAGCGCGTCGTCTGTCTAAATCCCCGCCCCATCCTCGAACCACCATTCCTGCACCTCCCAGCCATGGCCTTCCTCGGCCATGATGCGCTCCAGATGGGCGGCGAGTTCGTCGCGCAGCTCGGTCAGGCTGCGGCCCTCGCGTCCGTCGGGGACGGGGATGGGATCGTCGGGCGGGGGGACGTGCGGGTCCATCTCGCCCAGCGTCCGGGTGAGGCGGGCGAGCGGCTGGAGGGCGCGGCCCGCGCGCTCGATGGGCTGGGTTTCCAGAATGGCGGCGTGGCGCTCTGCGAGGGTCCAGAGCCGGTCGACGATCCGCCTGCGCCGGTCGCCCGGCCGCAGGGGCGGGGATCGGCGCCGGCGCGACGGCTCCGGGTTGGGGCGCGCGATGGCGGGCGGCAGGGCCGCTCCGGCCGGACGCTGCCAGCCGCCCTCCGCCGCATAGCGCGAGACGGTGGAGGCCGAAATGCCGAGCTCCCGCCCGATGCGCTTGAAGGAATGCGCGGTGCATTCCACCCAGTCCCGCATCAGGGCGATTCGCTCCGGGGAAAGCTTCTCCCGGATGCCCGAGGCGGCGGGGCTGTCGGAATCGGACGGAGCGGGGGAGGAGGGCAGCGACGTCATGGCCATGGGCTCTTCATCGAACAGGAACAAACCATGAACAATGTAGCATGGAGCCGGAAACGGTCAAGGTCGGGCGGAGGCGGGGCTCCCGGACGCGGAACAGCTTTGGGGTGTTCCGGAGGTGCGGTTTTGCCGACGCGAGGCGGGCGTTTCCGACTTGCGATAGGGAGAGCCTCCGGATTCAGAATAAGGCGCAGGTTTCCCTCCCCCTTGTGGGGAGGGATCAAGGGTGGGGGTGTCGGCGCTCTGTTCTGAAATGCTGGCGCTCACACCCCCACCTCCAACTCCTCCCCACAAGGGGGAGGAGGGTTTCCAGCGTCACGCTGGATGAGCCACATAAGCCCGAGACTGGGGAGGAGGACCCAGGCGGGGCCGCTTCCCTTTCCTCCTGCGGAAAGCGGCGACCAGGTGAGACATTCCTTCAGCGGGCGCGGATTCACCTCTCCCGTGCGGGAGAGGTCGGATTGTCAGGTCCGGGTGAGGGGGACAGGTCGATCCGGAAAGGTCTCGCCCCCTCACCCTCGCTGCGCTCGACCTCTCCCCGGCTGGGAGAGGTGGGGGGTGGAGCAGCCTTTGCTCTACGGATGGCGCGCTGCGCTCCGGGTTGCTGCCCCTTGGAACGGAGGGGAAGGGCCCGTTCCAGGCGTTGCAGGGGCGTTCCAGGGCGCGTTCCAGGGGCGGCCCTGGAACATTTCATCACCGTTCCAGGAAAAACAGATAACATTTCATCATTTGTGTTGATGACCCGTTCGGCGTAATCGGGCGTCTCACGAAATGTCGGAATGCCTCCATGACCCAGGCCAGTGCCACCCTATCCGCGCCGGACGCCAAAAGCTTCGACGGAACCACCTTCGGGCTCTATGCCGCCACCGTCTTCCTGTGGGGCGTGAGCTGGATCGGGATCCACGCGCAGCTCGGCGTGGTGGCTCCCGAAATGTCGGTGCTGTGGCGCTTCCTGCTCGCGGCTCTCCTCATGTGGGGCTGGGTTCTCGCCACCGGCCACCGGGTGCGGTTCGCGCTCGCCGATCACCTGCGCTTCGCAGCGGTCGGATGCTGCCTGTTCTCGTTCAATTTCATCTCGTTCTATTACGGCGGATTGAGCGTGCCCTCCGGGCTGCTCTCGGTGGTGTTCTCGCTCGCCTCCGTGTTCAACCTGATCCTGAGCTTCGTCATCTTCCGCCAGAAGGTAGAGCCGCGCGTGGCGCTCGGCGGCGTGATCGGCGTCGCGGGCATCGGGCTTCTGTTCTGGCCGGAGATCACGGGCGCGGGCTTCAACGCGGATGCGCTCAAGGGCCTGGGGCTGTGCGTGATGGGCACGCTGTTCTTCTGCTCGGGCAACATGATCTCGACCATGGTGCAGCGCCGGGGCGCGCCGCTGCTCTCCGCCACCGCCTGGGGCATGACCTATGGCTGCGTCGTGCTGCTGGCGCTGAACGTGATGCGCGGCAACGCCTTCATCATCGAGCCGACGGCGAAATATATCGGCTCGCTGCTCTATCTCTCCATCGGCGCGTCGGTTCTGGCCTTCATGGCCTATCTCACGCTGCTGCGCCGCCTCGGGGCCGCGCGGGCGGGCTATTCGACCGTGCTGTTCCCCATCATCGCGCTCGCCGTGTCGACGCTGCTCGAAGGCTATCAGTGGACGGCGCTCGCCGGGATCGGCGTGGCGTTCGCGCTCGTCGGCAACGTGCTGGTGCTGCGCAAGCCTGCCGCGAAATAGCGCCTATTCCGCAGCGATCGGGTAGACCGGGCGCGTGGAGCCGAGATTGTCGAGCGACTGCTTGATCTGAAGGCCCAGCGCGTCCGCGAGCGGGTTCTCCTCGCCGCGCGCGCGAATGAGGCCGATCTTGCACGAGGGCAGGGCGGGGAAGCCGTCGGAGGGCCCCAGGATCCGCATGCCGGGACGCACCGCGCTTTCCGGCAGGACCGAGACCGCGAGGCCCGACAGGACCGCCGCGCCGACCGCCGTGGAGTTCCAGCTCACATAGGCGATGCGGAAGGCGCGGTCCGCGCTCTCCAGGGCCTCCGTGGCATAGTGGCGCCAGTCGCAGTTCGGGCGGCCGAGCGCCAGCGGGATCGGCGTTTCCTCGTGCACCCCGTGGCGGCCCGAGGTGACCCACAGAAGCTGCTCGATGCGCACGATCTCGGACGGGCCGCGCCGGTCCACATGGGTGATGATCGCGAGATCCAGGTCGCCGTGCTGCACCCGCCCGATCAGGTTGTGCGTGGGCTCGCACATCACCGTCACCTCGGCCTTCGGGTTGGAGCGCGAGAACCGCGCCAGGATCTCCGGCAGATACCGGTCGGCATAGTCGTCGGGCAACCCTAAGCGCACGCGGCCCGTGAGCTCGTGCTCGTTGAAGGAGGCCATGCATTCGGCATTGAGGCGCACGATCCGGCGGGCGTAGTCGAGCAGCCGCTCGCCTTCGTCCGTGAGCTTGGAGAGACGTCCGTCGCGCTCGAAGATCGCACGGCCCACCCGGTCCTCCAGCCGCTTCATCTGCATGGACACTGCGCTCTGCGTCTTATGCACGATCTCCGCCGCACGGGTGAACGACCCCGTATCGGCAATCGCCACGAAGGTGCGGAGCTGGTCGATATCAAGCAGGTGCATGGCCTTTGTCCCATCATCAACAATGCTGATGATACGTATCTCAAACAATCGTTTCAAGTGATGAAACGGGCCATGCTATACATTCGAATAGGATTACAAAATTGTGGTTTAAAAACAAGAGCTTGGGGGAGTGTTTCTTAGCGTAATGCGTTCCAGGGTTCTTGCCTGGGACGCCCTTGGAACGCCCTGGAACGTTTCAAGCCGTTCCTGAGATCCCTTCAAGGCCATGCACGAGCGAAAGGAGGCCTGTCATGATTCGGTCGGTAGCCCCGTCACGGCTTCGCCGGGAGCCCATATCCTGGGCCGCTTCGTTCGCTCGCTCATCTCGCTCGCCAAGGCTTTCAAGGATCGTCGCGAGGTCAAGAACCTCGCCGAGTTCGACGAGCGCATGCTCAGGGATATCGGACTCACGCGCCGCGACGTCGAAAGCGCTCTGATGGAGCCTCTGCATCACCGCCCGTCATGGGTGTTGGTTCGATGCACAGAGCCCCCCGTTCCGATCCATGGACGTGCCAGCGCCGCAGGCAAGCCACGGCCGGTGGTTCCGCTTGTGACCCGGAGCTAAGACCTCTTCGCGCCTGTTCCCCAGGCATCCTCCAGAATCCTTTGAAGGGACGTGAGATACTGCATCTGCATCTCGCGTCCCTTTTCCATCATCTCGTCCCAGGGGGCAGACGGGGAGGACTCGGGAGGCTTTTCAGGGGCGGGCGTCGGGAAGATGCCCTCCATCATTTCCTGGAAGGGGTTAGCGGCAGGCTTCTTCTCGGGCTCGGGAGCTTTCAGCCACCCGGCCCAGAGGTCCGCCCAGGGGTTCACCGCATCCTGCTTGGATCTTTCGCCTGTGCTCGACGATGCGAAGCTCTGGGCGACCTTCGCCTGCGCCGCCATCCACTGCGCCAATCCTCCTGCGAGAAGGCCGGCATAGATCGGCAGGATCTGCTGCATGATGTCGACGCCGATGCCGGTGAAATCCGCGGCCTGATGGGCGATGCGGCGGCTTGCTTCATCCGAGCCGAAGAGCTGGTCGAGCAAACGTCTTCCCTCCTGCTGCGCCTGAGGAGAAAAGGAATGTCCGGCGGCCTGCCAGACATTCTGGTAGCCGCCGCTCATCAGGGATTGCAGGAAGCGGCTCGGATCGCCGTTGGTCATGGCGTGCTGAAGCCCCATGACGAAAGCCGGCAGAACGGCGGCCATAGCCCGCTGCTGCTGGTCGCCGGAGAGCTGAAACTGCCGCGCCAGGGTCTCAAAAGCCGCCTGGGCCTGCGCCTGGCGCATCAGATCGAACCAATTGAACATGGCAGGCTCCTCGAAGGCTCAAATGCCCGGCTGCCCTTCATGGGATCGGGACAGCTTGCCTCTCCAAACGCCGGATTGTCCAGAACGCAGTGATGATGGCCGCGATCCCGAAGACGATCGACCCGGCGCCAATGCCGATCAGGGCGCCTTTCGGGCCGCCGATCTGCGCCCCGAAATAGGCGAACGGGATCATTCCGAGCGTCGCCCGTCCCCAGTTGAAGAAGGTGGAGAGCAGGGGATAGCCGAGATTGTTGAACGACGCGTTGGACACGAAGACGAGGCTCACGAAGAACCAGATGAAACCGCTCAGCTCGCAGAAGAAGCGTATCAGCTCCGCTGTCAGCGGCGGAGCGTTGAAAGCGAGGACGATGGGCTCCCGCAGCAGGAACAGCAGAAGCCACACGCTGAGGACGTAGACGACCATGAACGTGAGCGAATCCTTCAGGGTCGCCTTCATGCGATCGTACCGGCCCGCGCCCCAGTTCTGCCCCAGAACCGGGCCGATGGCCCCGGCGAGCGCGAAGACGCCCGCGAACGAAACAGGCGTCACCCGATCGATGATGGCCGAAGCCGCGATCGCCTGATCGCCGAACTGCGCCATGATGCCGGTGAAGAACGCATTGGCGGCGGGCGCGGCGAGGTTGGTGAGAACGGCGGGAACGGCGATCGCGAAGAAGGGCCTCGCATCGCGGATCACGGCCTGCAGGCTCGGCCTGGCGAGCAGCCGATGGACACGGGTGACGTAGCGATATCCAACATAGAGATACACCACGCGCGCGAGGCTGATGGTGAGGGCCGCGCCGCTGGATTTCAGATCCATGACGAAGATCGTGATGGGGTCGAGAAACACCGTGACGATGGCCACCGAGAGCGTCGCATACATGCTGCGCTTGGCGTCGCCCGCAGCGCGCAAAAGGGTGGAGAACGCCATGCCGGCGGCCATCAGCGCATTCGTCGGCAAGGCGATCCAAAGGAAGCCGTGGGCGACATGATAGGCTTGGCCGCTCGCTCCCATGGCTCTCAGAATCTCGGGCAGGAAGGGCAGGACGATCAGGCTGACGGCTGCGCCGATCACCACCATGAGAATGCTTCCCGAGGTGGCGAGCCGCCGCGCGTCCTCGTACCGGCGCGCCCCGAGAGCGCGCGAGACGAGAGCGCCGATCGGGATCATCAGGCCGACATTGATCGAGACCGTGAAGAACATCACGACGGTCGCGAGACCGACGCCCGCCGTCATGCTCGGATCGTTGAGCCACGAGATGTAAAGCAGCGAAACGAGATCGACGATGAAGATCGCGATCAATCCGGCCGCGCCCGTTCCGGTCATCACGAGCACGTGGCGCATGGTCGAGCCCTGCACGAAGACGGGCGTGTCGGCGCGCGTCTCCGCCGCCCGCTCGGCAGCATTGGCGTCCATCAGAGTGCTCCTTCGCCGAGAATGTCGCGGGTTTCCGGGCTCAGGGCCTTGGCTTTCCCCGTGGGGGAGGTGAGAGGTTCCGGCGCGATCCTGGCTCCGACCACGAGCTCGGCTCCGAAACTCGCGCCGATTTCCTTCTGGAGGAAGAGCCGGGCGATGTCGCGCTTGCGCACGTCCTGGGCCGCGCCGGCGGCGATCTCCGCTTCGATCCCGAGCTCCTCGAGGGCCGAGCGGCCGAAGACGATGGCGGATTCGAACGTTTCGCGAAGCTGATAATCGATTCCGATCTTCAAGAGCTTCACCGCATGAATCCGGTCGTAGGCGCGCACGAAGCTGCGGGCGTTCGGAAAATTCTCGTGAATGATCTCGGCGATCTTCTCGATCGTTTCCGGCTCGTCGGTGCACACGCAGATCATCTCGGCCTTCTCGGCTCCCGCCGCCCGCAGCACGTCGAGGCGCGTTCCGTCCCCGTAATAGATCTTGAGTCCGAAACGGGCGGCGTCGCGCACGCGTTCCACGTTGTTGTCGATGACGGTCGCATCGATGCCCTGGGCGAGCAGCACCTGGTTGACGATCTGTCCGAAGCGCCCGAACCCGATCACGAGGACCCGGCTCGACAGCTCGCCCTCCTGCCCGAGCAGATCCTCCATGCCGGGACCCGTGGAGCGTTCGGGGCGGGCGAGAAGGGCTTTTTCGACGAGGGTCGAGAAGATCGGGCCGAGAAGCATCGTGATGGCCGCCAGCGCCGTCACGGTCTGCGCCTCGTTCGGAGCCATCAATCCGGCGCCCGTGGCGACGGGCAGGAGCACGAAGGCGAATTCGCCTGCCGTGCACAGGAGGGTGCCGGATCGGAGGCCTTCGCGCCACGTGGCTCCGAACAGGCGCGAGAGAAGGGAGATCAGGACGGTCTTCCCGACGATCACCACCGGGGCCGCGAGAGCCAACAGCATCCATTGCTGGCGCACGAGGCCCAAGTCGATCGACATGCCCACGCTCATGAAGAACAGGCCCAGCAGCATGCCGCGGAAGGGCTCGATATCGGCCTCCAGCTGGTGCCGGAAATTCGACTCGGCGAGCAACAGGCCAGCGAGGAATGCGCCCATGGCCATGGAGAGGCCCGCCTCCTGCATGAGCAGGGCGGCGCCCAGGACCACCAGCAGCGCCGATGCGGTCATGACCTCGCGGGAACCGGTGCGCGCGAGGATCCGGAAGAAGGGATTCAGCCCGTAGCGGCCGACCAGGACGACGGCGGCGATAGCGGATATGGCCTCGCCTGCGGCCGAGAACCGATCCAGCATCGAGTTGTCCTCGAGCGCCGTGCCCGAGGCCATGAGGGGCAGGATGGCGAGCACGGGTACCACCGAGAGGTCCTGGAACAGCAGGATCGCGAAGGAGCGCTGACCGTAAGGTGTTTGAAGGTCCTTGCGCTCTCCCAGCATCTGAAGGGCAATCGCGGTAGCCGAGAGCGCCAGCGCGACGCCGATGACGAAGGCCGCCCTGATCCCGAAGCCGATTGCGAGCGACGCGCCGCCGAGGCAGAGCCCCGTCAGGGCCATTTGGGCGAAGCCCAGCCCGAAGATGTCCCGCTTCATGGACCAGAGGTGGGACAGCTTCAACTCCAGCCCGATGATGAACAGCAGGAGCACCACGCCGAGTTCCGCCACGGTCGCGATCGTACCCGGGTCCTCGACGAGACTGAGGACCGACGGGCCGATCGCGATTCCCGCCGCCAGGTAGCCGAGCACGGCGCTCAGGCCGATGAAGCGGAACACGGGCACGGCGATCACGGCCGCCCCGCAGAAGGTCAGGATAGGCGGGAGAAAGCTGACATGGGAGGCTGGGCTGGCCATCGGGCAATCGGATCCGGTGAGCGGTCATCCCATTCTAGGGAGCCTTGCCCTTTCTAGGGAGTCTTGCCTTCAAGGGCGAGCCCTTCTTACGAATGGTCAAGCCGCGAATAACCGTCGCTCCCGCTTGACAGGAAGGGCCTCGTCTCGCCACATCGCGGGATCATGACGAAGCCACCCCTCCACATCATGCTCTGTGCCCCGCGCGGCTTCTGCGCCGGGGTGGTCCGCGCCATCGACGCCGTCGAGAAGGCGCTTTCGATCCACGGAGCCCCCGTCTATGTGCGCCACGAGATCGTGCACAACAAATATGTAGTGGAGGACCTGAGGCGGAAGGGGGCGGTCTTCGTGCGTGAGCTCGACGAGATTCCGGACACCGACGCGCCCGTGATCTTCTCGGCGCACGGGGTTCCGAAATCCGTGCCGGAGGCCGCTCAGGCGCGCAATTTCTTCGCCATCGACGCCACATGCCCTCTGGTGACCAAGGTGCACCGGGAGGCGCAGGTTCACTACAAGCGGGGCCGTCACATCGTCCTGATCGGCCATGAAGGCCATCCGGAGGTGGTCGGCACCATGGGGCAGCTGCCGGACGGGGCGGCGACCCTGGTCGAGACCGTCGACGATATTGTCGAGCTGCAGCCGGACGATCCGGAAAACCTCGCCTTCGTGACCCAGACGACCCTGTCCGTCGACGACACCCAGGACATGGTGGAGGCCCTGAAAAAGCGCTTCCCCTCCATCGTCGGCCCGCACAAGGAGGACATCTGCTACGCCACCACCAACCGGCAGGGGGCGGTCAAGCGGGTGGCTCCCGAGGTCGACGCCATGATCGTGGTGGGCTCCCCCAATTCGTCGAATTCCCAGCGCCTGCGCGAGGTGGCCGAGCGGGAAGGCTGCTCCCTGGTGCGCCTCATCCTGCGGGCGGAGGACATCGACTGGTCGCTGTTCGGCAACATCCGCAGCTTAGGTATCACCGCGGGCGCGTCCGCGCCGGAAATCCTCGTGGAAGAAATCATCGATGCCTTTGCCGAACGCTATGAGGTGTCGGTAGAGAGCGTTTCGACGGCGGACGAGAGCGTGTTCTTTCCTTTGCCGCGCGAGTTGCGTGAACAGGCGGCGGAGTAAGCAGTGGCAGTCTATACGGAAGTCAGCGACGAGGAGCTCGCAAGCTTTCTCGAAACCTACGATATCGGCACGTTGCTCTCCTACAAGGGCATCGCTGAGGGCGTGGAGAACACCAATTATTTCCTCCACACCACGGAAGGCTCCTACATCCTGACGCTCTACGAGAAGCGGGTGAGGGAGGCCGACCTGCCGTTCTTCCTCGGCCTGATGCAGCATCTGGCGAACAAGGGCTTGAGCTGTCCGCTGCCGGTCAACAACCGCCAGGGCCAGCCCCTCGGCCGGCTTGCCGGGCGGCCTGCCGTCATCATCACCTTTCTCGATGGTGTCGCCGTCCGCCGGCCCACCGCAAAGCATTGCGGGGCCCTGGGCGGCGCGCTGGCCAAGCTCCACCTCGCCGGCCGGGATTTCGCCATGAGCCGCCCCAATACCCTGTCGCTCGACGGCTGGGGCCCGCTCTTCGCCCAGGCCGAGGCGCAGGCCGATACGGTCTCCGGCGGCCTGGCGGACCGGACGAGACGCGAACTCGCCTATCTTCACGAGGCTTGGCCCACGGATCTGCCCTCCGGCATCATCCATGCCGACCTCTTCACGGACAACGTGTTCTTCATCGGCGATGAAGTCTCGGGGCTGATAGACTTCTATTTCGCCTGCACGGACGCCTTCGCCTACGACGTCGCCATCTGCCTGAACGCCTGGTGCTTCGAGCAGGACGGATCGTTCAATCTCACGAAGGGACAGGCGATGCTGGCGGGCTATCAGGCCGTCCGCCGGCTCTCCCCTGAGGAGACCGAAGCCTTGCCCGTGCTCTGCCGCGGCTCGGCGATGCGCTTCATGCTGACTCGCCTCGTGGACTGGCTCAACGTGCCGCCGGGCGCCCTCGTGCGGCCGAAGGATCCGCTCGAATACGACCGCAAGCTCCATTTTCACCGTCATGTGCGACACGCCCGCGAATACGGGCTCGAGGCATGAGCGGCCCGGAGCGCGTCCTTATCTATACGGACGGCGCCTGCTCGGGAAATCCCGGGCCGGGTGGCTGGGCGGCCATTCTGTTCTTCAAGGGCAGCGAGAAGGAGATTTCCGGCGGGGAGGCTCACACCACCAACAACCGCATGGAAATCAGGGCCGCGATCGAAGGGCTCAACGCCCTCAAGCGCGCCTGCGCCGTCGATCTCTTCACGGATTCCCAGTATGTGCGCCAGGGCATCACGCAATGGATGCACAACTGGAAGCGCCGCGGCTGGCGCACCGCCGACAACAAGCCCGTGAAGAACGAGGATCTCTGGCGGGAGCTCGACGAGGCCGCTGCCCGGCACGATGTGGCCTGGCATTGGGTGAAGGGGCACGCGGACGATCCCACCAATATCCGCGTCGACGAACTGGCGGTCGCCGCCATGAAGCCCTTCAAGAAGGGCGCAAAGTAAAAGCCCATAAGAAAAGCCCTTGCCTGCATCGTGCGGGCAAGGGCCTCGTGGTCTGATGGCTGAAAGGGATCAGAGATCCTTCAGGATGTTCTCCGCGCCCGACACCTGCGCCTTGGACGGGGTGTCCTCCACGTTGATGGCCTTCACCACGCCGTCGTCCACCACCATGGAATAACGCTGCGAGCGGATGCCGAGGCCAAAGCCCGTGCCGTCCATGGTCAGCTTGATCGCCTTGGCGAAATCGCCGTTGCCGTCGGACAGGAACTCGATGCCGTCGGCGCCGGCGGACTTGGCCCACGCGTCCATGACGAAGACGTCGTTGACGGCGGTCACGAGGATGGCATCGACGCCCTTCGCCTTGATTTCATGGGCGCGCTGCACATAGCCGGGCAGATGATTGCGGTGGCAGGTGGGGGTGAAGGCGCCGGGAACCGCCACGAGCACCACCTTACGTCCCTTGAAGAGGTCGTCCGTCGTCTTGGCGATCGGCCCCTCCGGCGTCATGACGCGGAAGGTGACCTGAGGAAGGCGTTCTCCAACCTGAATGGCCATGCTTTGCTCCAAAGCTGTTCGTTAAGGGTTCTTCTTCACTAGCGTGGCAGTCCGTTGCCGTCGAGGCTCACCTGCGTTTCAACGGCCTTGTCCCCGGCAACGAGCGTGAGGACGAGGGGAACGGGGCCCGTCGCGTCCTTCGGCTTCTCTTCGATCGTCACGGTAAAGCGGTCGCGCTCGCCGGACGGCTCGGCCGAGACGTACCAGCTCTCCGGAGCCTCGGCGAACAGAATGGGCTTAGCCCCGTCCGGAGCCCGAACGGAAACGGATAGGGCGGCCTCCGCCCCGCTCTTGGGTTGCACGGACAGGACCGCCAGCTCGCCCTGGTCGCCGAGGGGCCGCTTGCCGGGGACCTTGGCCATGGCCTGTTCGATGGCGGCGCGATCCGGACCCGATGCCGAGAGGGGGACCGTAAGGTCCGCATGGGCGGGAATGCAGATATCCTTGCAGATGCCGTAATCCACCGTGAGCGCGAGCCTGGCCGGCTGGTCCGCGGCCTTGGGCTTGACCAGAACCGGCAGGATGACCTCCCGGCTGTACACATAGGCAACGCCCGCCGCGTCCTCATGGCGTTGCGGGGCCGGCCATTGGACTTCGACATCCGCGACGTTCTCCGAGGCCGACCAGTCAAAGCTCGGCGGCAGGCCGGATTCGCCGGGGCTGCGCCAATAGGTTTTGAAGCCGGGATCGAGGGTGATCGCGATCCCCGCGAGCCAGGTTCCCTCCCGTTTTCCCCCGGACAGAAGGCGCACCTGCGAGTGGAACCCTTGAGCGGAAGTTGCGGCGGGGAGGGGCTGTCCAAAGGCCGAGATCGAGGACAGAATCATAAAAAAGGCAGATGTGATGATGCGTAATGTCGGTGTCATGGAACTGACGCCTCCCTGAGGCGCTTCCTTTATGCAGTTTCTACTCGGGTCTGCCATCCACGATCCCGTGATCGGGTTGTCGGCCCAGCAAGGCAGATTTCGAGACATGAGCTTTCAGCAAGATCCCTATGGCACCGGCTCTCCCTACCTCGACGGGCAGATGCTGGTCGCGATGCCCGGCATGATGGACGAGCGGTTCGCCCGCGCGGTGATCTATGTCTGCGCTCACTCGCCGGAAGGGGCGATGGGGATCCTTCTCAACCGTCCCGCCGCCAACCTGAATATGCCGGACCTTCTGGTCCAGCTCGAAATCGTGCCTGAGCCGGAGCGCATCCATCTATCCGAGCGCGTGGGCGGCATTCAGGTTCTCATGGGCGGTCCCGTGGAGACGAGCCGCGGATTCGTGCTGCATTCGCCGGATTTCCATCTCGCCCAGTCGACGCTCCCGATCGATGACGGGGTATGCCTGACGGCGACCATCGACATCCTCCGCGCCATCGCCCAGGGCCGTGGACCGCAGCAGGCGGTGCTCGCGCTCGGCTATGCCGGCTGGGGCGCGGGGCAGCTCGAGCACGAGCTTCAGGCCAATGGCTGGCTGATCTGCCCGGCCGACACGGAGTTGATCTTCAGCACGCCCGCCGAGATCCGCTACGAGATGGCTCTGCGCCGGATCGGGATCGAGCCGGCCATGCTGTCGATGGATGCCGGTCACGCCTGAGAAATCTATGCAGCTTCCGTGCTCGTCGCGCCCACCAGCTGGCGCGCCTGTATCACGGACATCGGCTCGCCGAAGACGGGGCCCTGCGCATATTCGCAGCCGAGCTGGTAGAGTTCGATAGCCTCCGACTCGCTTTCTGCGCCTTCCGCGACGATCTCCATGCCGAGCTCGTGCGCCATCTTCACGATGGAACGCAGGATGACGGAGTTGCCCGACGCCATCTGGCGGACGAACGACCCGTCGACCTTGAGCGTGTCGAACGGGAAGCGGAGCAGATAGGACAGGGCGGAATAGCCCGTGCCGAAATCGTCCAGCGACAAGCCCGCGCCGAGGTCCCGGAGGCGGTCCAGCATCTGCGCCGAATATTCCGGGTTCTCCATCACGAGGCTTTCGGTCATCTCGAGCTTGAGCGAACCGGGAAGAACGCGCGTACGGGCGATGACGGTCTTCACTTCCTGCAGGAGGTCGTGCCGCAGGAGGTGGTGGCTCGACATGTTCACGCTGGCGAAGATCGGGGGTTCGACCTCCAGGGCGCCCTGCCAGACGGCGAGTTCCCGTGCGGTCTGCTCCAGCAGGAAGACGCTGAGCTTGATGATGAGGCCCGTTTCCTCGGCGATGGAGATGAAATCCTCCGGCGAGATGCGGCCGAGGCGCGGATGATCCCAGCGCAGCATGGATTCGAAGCCCGCGATGGTCCGGTCCTCGAGCCTCACGATCGGCTTGAACAGCACCTTCATCTCGTTCCGGTCGAGCGCATGGCGCAGATCGCTCTCCATGGTGAAATGATCGCTGCGGTCCGACCGCATCGTGGGGCGGAACACCTCGATCCGGTCGCCACCGTGACGCCGGGCATGGGCCATGGCGATCTCGGCGTTTCGCAGGACCTCTTCGCGACGGGCCGCGATCTGCGGATCGTGCAGGGCAATGCCGATGGAGGCGGTGAGAAAGATCTCGCGGTCGGCATAGGTGACCGGCGTCGTCACGATGCGCCGGACCATGTCGGCGAACGCGATGATGCGGTCGGGCTCGCGCTCGGAGAGCAGGATGATCGCGAATTCATCGCCCGAGATGCGCGCCAGCGTGTCCTGCGGCTTGAGCAGGCGGCCGAGGCGGCGCGAGAGCGTGAGCAGGATCGAGTCGCCGGCTGCATAGCCGGATTGATCGTTGATGTCCTTGAACTTGTCGATGTCCACGACGAGCACGGTCGGCCGCAGGAAATCGTCCTGGCTCGCGAAGGTGAGGGCGGCCTCCAGGCGGTCATAGAAGAGCTGGCGGTTCGGCAGGCTCGTGAGGCTGTCGTGCACGGCGTCGTGCAGCAGGCGCTCCTCGGCGGTCTTGCTGCCCGTGACATCGGCCAACGTACCGACGATGCGGATGACCTCGCCGTCGGAGCCGATCACCGGGCGCGCCTTCAGGCGGAACCAATGATGCGCATTGGACGAGGAGCGCAGGCGGAAATCCTGCACCAGTCGCCCGCGGCGGTGCTCGATCACCGTATCGAGCGCAAGCCGGTAGCGATCCCTGTCGAAGGGGTGGATCAGGTCGAGCCAAGCCGAGGCCGGGCCTTCGAGAGCGCCCCGCTTCAGCCCGAGCTGATGCTCGATGTCGGGGCTGACGAAGATGTTGTCGGACACCACGTCCCAGTCGAACACGATGTCGCCCGCTCCGGCGAGGGCGAGGGCACGGCGCTCCGTGTCGTTGACGAAGCCCCGCGCGAAACCGCCACCGGCGAAGGCATGCTGCATGACGGTGAAGCCGATGAGCATGACGATCAGCACGAGACCGCCGACGAGCGCGGGCGGCACGAGATCGGAGGCGAGCTGTCCGAGAACGGTGAAGCTCGCCGCCACGGTCCAGGCGATCAGCAGGAGCCAGGTGGGCACGAGCATGATGGCCCGGTCGTAGCCATGGGTCGCGAGGTGGATCACGAGGATGAAGCCGATGCCGGCGACGGCGGCGATCGACATGCGCGCCACGCCCGAGGCGACCGAGGCGTCGACGATCGCGAGCAGCAGCAGCGCGCCGAGAAAGGCCAGCCAGAAGGCCGTCACGTGGCTGTAGCGCACATGCCAGCGGTTCAGGTTGAGATAGGCGAAGAGAAACACGAGCAGGGTCGCTGCCAGGACGGCTTCGGCGCCGGCGCGATAGATCTGCTCCGTCGCTTCCGAGATCGGGAACACACGCTGGAAGAAGCCGAAATCGATGCTGGCGTAAGCGAGCACCGCCCAGGCCAGGGCCGCGGCCGCCGGGAAGATCAGCGCGCCCTTCACCACGAAGATGATGGTGAGGAACAGGGCGAGCAGACCCGCGATGCCGATGATGATGCCTTTGTAGAGCGTCAGGCCGTTCACGCGCTCCTTGTAGGCGACTTGGTCCCAGAGATGGAGCTGGGGAAGGTTGTTGGTGCGCAGCTCCGCGACAAACGTGACCGTTGTGCCCGGATCGAGGGTGATGAGGAAAACGTCCGCATCGGGGCTGTCGTCGCGCTCGGGGCGGATGCCCTGGCTTGCCGTAACGGCAGCGATGCGGGATGAGCCGAGATCCGGCCAGAGAACGCCCGAGCTGGTCAGCCGGAAATGCGGCGCCACGAGCAGGCGGTCCACCTGCTCATCGGTGTCGTTGGTCAGCGCGAAAACGATCCAGTCGGGACGGGTCCCGGCCTCGCGAGCCTTCACGGCGATGCGGCGCACGATGCCGTCGCGGCCCGGGGCCGTGGAGATGCGGATCTCGTCGCCGTCCGACCTGTAGCGCTCGATGGCAGGGGTCAGGTCGATGGCCTTCATCTTGGGGTCGACGCGCACGGACTCCACCGCCCAGCCGGTCGCCGGCCAAGTGAGCCCCAAAAAAGCCGCCAATAGAAAGGCTATGGCGAAAGATACGATCCGCAATGCTTCGGTTCTTTCGTCCGGTCCAAAGGTTAAAGGCAAATTGGTACCGGTCAGGGAGCTTGAGAGCAAGTCGAAGCCCCTTGAAGCTGCGACTTGTCCGCATGACTCATTCGTTATCGTTAACCACGCGCATGGAGGCAGTTTGCGGCGGGATTGAGGTGAAAAAGATGTGACGTAACGGAAGAAAAGATGTGACGTAACGGAAGAAAGGGGATGAAAAAATCAGCCCTGCAGACCCGTCGTGATCGCCGCGATGGACGGCAGGCCCTTGATCGGGCCGATAGCCGCAACGGTCGGCCTGCCTTGCAGGAGAAGATGTCCTGCCTCTCGCACGTGGCCCTCGTCGAGAGCATCCACCTTGTGCACGATCTCGTCGCTTCCCACGATCCGGCCCCATGAGAGAAGCTGGCGAGCCATGCGCTCGATCCGCCCGCCGGGCGTTTCGAGAGCCGTCAGCAGGGCCACCTTCATCTGCGCCTTGGCGCGGATCATCTCAATCTCGCTGATGTCCTGGGTGGCCTGGCGCATGCAGTCGAGGGTCACCTTGGTGAGTTCACCGACATCGGACCCGGCAGTTCCCGCGCCGATGCCAAAGAGACCGCAATCGGAGAAGGGCCAGTGGAAGGAATCGATGGAATAGGCGAGGCCCCGGGTCTCGCGGACCTCGTGCCAGAGGCGCGAGGTCAGGCCCCCGCCGAGGATATGCGCGAAGAGATGCGTGGCGTAATAGCCCGGATCCTTGAAGGAGAGGCCGGGAAGCCCGAGGACGATGTTGGCCTGCTCGAGCTTGCGTGAGATGCGCCGTTCGCCGCCCGTGTAATGCCCGGTTTCGGGGGCGCTGATCGGGACGGCCGGCATCGCGCCGAAGAGGCGCTCGGCGGTCTCTACGATCTGGGCATGGTCCACGTTGCCCGCCGCCGCGAGCACCATCTTGGCCGGAATGTACTCGCGCGCGAGGAAAGCCCGGATGGTGGCCGCGTCGAAGCTCCTGATCGTGTCGGGCGTGCCCAGGATGGGGCGTCCCACGGGCTGCCCGGCGAAGGCCGTTTCCATGAAGGCGTCGTAGATGAGATCGTCCGGCGTGTCCTCGACGGCGGCGTATTCCTGCAGAATCACGCCCTTCTCGCGGGCCAGCTCGCCTTCGTCGAAGACCGAGTTGATGAGAATGTCGCCGAGCACGTCGAGGGCGACGTCGACATTCTCGCCCAGCACGCGGGCCGTATAGCTGGTGTATTCGACGCTCGTCGCGGCGTTGATGTCGCCGCCCACGTTCTCAATGTCTTCGGCGATCTGGCGCGCGGAGCGGCGCGACGTGCCCTTGAAGGCCATGTGCTCGATGAGATGCGACAGGCCGTGCTCGTGCGCCTGCTCGTGCCGCGATCCGGTGCCGACCCACACGCCGAGGGTGGCGGTGGCGATTTCCGGCATGTGCTCGGTCGCGACCGTCAGGCCGTTGGACAATCTCGTGATGTCGACCCGCTTCTCGCGGACGAAGTGCTGGTTCATGCAGCCGCGCCTCTGACGGCCCGGGCGCGCTCGCGGATGAAGCGCTCCACCGAGGCCTGATCGTTCGGGAGAACGGTGAAGCTCTCCCTCCTCTCCATCAAATCAGCCATGTGCGGCGGAAGTGCGGGGCGAACGCCCGTCGCGCGCTCGACCGCATCGGGGAACTTGGCCGGATGAGCGGTGGACAGGGCCACGACGGGCACCTCGGGCCGGTCCTTGAGCAGGGCGCGGCCCGCGCGGGTTCCGACGGCGCTGTGCGGATCGAGCACATATCCCGTCGCGCGATAGGTTCGGGCCATCTCGTCGCCGACATTCGCTTCGTCCACGGCCAGGGCCGAGAACTCCTCGCGGATGCGGGCGAGGGGGGCCGCCTCGATCGCGAAGGAGCGCGACTGGCTCAAGCTGGCCATCAGGCGGCGGATCGCCTCTGCGTCGCGGCCGTAGGCCTCGAACAGCAGGCGCTCGAAATTCGAGGAGATCTGGATGTCCATCGACGGCGAGGTCGTGGGCGCGACGCCCCTGATCTCGTAGGCGCCGGAGTGAAGCGTGCGTGCCAGGATGTCGTTGGCGTTGGTGCCGATCATCAGGCGGTCGACGGGCAGGCCCATGCGCTTTGCCGCCCAGCCCGCTAGGATGTCGCCGAAATTGCCCGTGGGCACCGAGAAGGAAACGGGACGATGCGGCCCGCCGAGGGCCACGGCCGCGGTGAAGTAATACACGGCCTGCGCCGCCACGCGCGCCCAGTTGATCGAGTTCACGCCCGAGAGCTGCAGCTCGTCGCGGAAGCGGGCATTGGTGAACATGCCCTTCACCATGGTCTGGCAATCGTCGAAGGTGCCTTCCACGGCCAGGGCATGCACGTTGGGCGAGGCCACCGTCGTCATCTGGCGGCGCTGCACGTCCGAGACCCGGCCATGCGGATAGAGGATGAAGATGTCGACCTGATCCAGGCCCTTGAAGGCTTCGACTGCGGCGCTGCCCGTGTCGCCCGAGGTTGCGCCCACGATGGTGGCGCGGGCGCCCCGTGCTTTCAGGACGTAGTCCATGAGGCGGCCGAGCAGCTGCATCGCCACGTCCTTGAAGGCGAGCGTGGGGCCGTGGAAGAGCTCGAGCACGAAGAGGTTGTCGTCGAGCTGGGTCAGAGGGCAGACCGCGTCGTGCCGGAAGGAGGCATAAGCCTCGTCGATCATGCGGCCGAGGTCGGTGGCCGGTATGTCGCCGTGCACCAGCGGGCCGAGGACGGCCTTGGCCACGTCTGCATAGGATTGTCCGGCAAAGCCCTTGATCGTCTCGGCCGTCAGGCCCGGCCACGTTTCCGGCAGGTAGAGGCCGCCATCTCTCGCGAGGCCGGTCAGAAGCGCGTCGGAAAAGCCAAGCGCGGGAGCCTCCCCGCGGGTCGAGACGTGGAGCACGGTCAATCTCTCCTAGAATTGCGGCCGGACAATAGGTGGCGCGGGAGGTTGCGGCAAGCCGGTTCTCGATCGCCCGCCACCGAAAGTGGCGGGCCGGAACGAGGGCGATCTGCCGGGCTGCCTTATCCTTTGATGCGCTTCCAGGCGAAGGCTCCGAAGACGCCGACGAGGGTAAGGGCGAGGCCGTACCAGGTCAGCGCATATTGCAGATGGTTGTTGGGCAGCGTGAGCTGGGTCTGCCCGCCGCGCGGCCAGCCGCCGCGATTGGGCGTAGCGTCCGCATCGATGAGGAAGGGGGCGACGCGCTCAAGGTTGCGGGCCTCCGCGATGGCCTGCGGATCGCGCGTGAACCACGTGTTCTTGGCCGGATCGTCCTTCGGCGTGAAGGGGTTGCGCGCCTCGGGCGCACGCACGAGGCCTGTGACCGTCACGTCGCCTTCAGTTTGGCCCTGGGGACGGGTGGCGGGGTCCTTCAGCTCCATCGGCACGATGCCGCGGTTGACCATCACGATGGCCCCCGACGGGAGCTTCAGGGGCGTCACGATGTAATAGCCTTGAAGGGGCGCGCCCTGGCGCGTTCCGGGAGCCAAGCCGTAGACCGGCGTCTCCAGGTCGTGCAGGAAGGTACCGGTCACCCGGACCTTGCGGAACTCGTCCTGATCCGCCCGCCATCCGGCCCATTCCGATTCGGGCAGGATGGAGCCGGGCTCGCCATAGGCGCGGGACTCGATCTGCTGGACCAGCCCTTCCTTCCAGGCCTTGCGCTGGAGCTGCCAGGCGCCGAGGCCGATGAGGATCGCGAGGGCGATCAGCGAGGCAAGGCCCGGCAGGATCAGCGAGCGGATATTGTTTGGACGAGACGCGGTCACCTCTGAATCCGCCCTTCCTCCGCCTTGTGGTGGTACTGAAGCGCGACCAGAACGCCCTTGGAGGGCCGCACGAGGGCGAGGCTCAGGGCGATGCTCAAGGCGGACCACATGACGAGGTGGAGCCAGATCGGCGGCGAATAGGCGAACTCGACCCACAGGGCGAGACCGATGACCACGATGCCGACGATGGACATCACGAAGAAGGCCGGGCCGTCCCCCGAATCGGCGAAAGCGAAGTCGAGGCCGCAGACCTCGCATTGCGGCCGCACCTTGAGGAAGCCTTGAAACAGGTGGCCCTTGCCGCAACGGGGGCACAGGCCCTTGAGGCCGGTGATGACGGGCGGAGCGGCGGTCTGGTCCTGGGCCACGATGATTCTCCGTGAAAACGCCTCCCTCACATGGGAAGGGGAGGCCAAAAAGCGAAGGGCGGCCCGAAAGCCGCCCTGTCAAGTTTGTCTCGTGAGCGGCTCTAGTGGCCGCCGTAGCCCCAGACGTAGATCGAGGCGAAGAGGAAGAGCCACACCACGTCCACGAAGTGCCAGTACCAGGCCGCGAACTCGAAGCCGAGATGCTGCTGGGGCGTGAAGTCGCCACGATAGGCGCGCAGCAGGCAGACGCCGAGGAAGATCGTGCCGATGATCACGTGGAAGCCGTGGAAGCCCGTCGCCATGAAGAAGGTGGCGCCGTAGATGTTGCCGCTGAAGCCGAAGGCCGCATGGCTGTACTCGTAGGCCTGCACGCAGCTGAACACGAAGCCCAGGATGACGGTGAGCCACAGGCCGGCCTTGAGGCCCTGGCGGTCGTTGTGCAGGAGCGCATGGTGCGCCCAGGTGACCGTGGTGCCGGAGGTCAGCAGGATCAGGGTGTTGAGCAGCGGCAGGTGCCACGGATCGAAGGTCTCGATGCCCTTCGGGGGCCACACGCCGCCCAGAGCCTCGACGCGCGAGTAGAGCTGCGGGTCGCCGGCATAGAGGGCCGCATCGAAATAGGCCCAGAACCAGGCCGCGAAGAACATCACCTCGGAGGCGATGAACATGATCATGCCGTAGCGGTGATGCAGCTGGACCACGCGGGTGTGGGAGCCGGTATTGGCTTCGCGCACCACGTCGGTCCACCAGCTGAGCATGGTGTAGAGCACGCCGATGATGCCTGCGCCGAAGATATAGGCGCCCAGGTGCATGCCGCCGAAGGTGATGCCCTTCCACCAGGTCACAAACCCGGACGCCATCAGGAAGGCGCTGACCGAGCCGATGAGCGGCCACGGGCTCGGTTCAAGAATATGATAATCGTGGTTCTTGGCGTGGGCCTCGGCCATTTTCTGTCGTCTCCGTGCCTCGAATGTGACCTCGCTTTAAGACGTTTCTGTCCAGCTTGTCACGTCCCTTATTGAGCGATGGGTTTGGTTGATGACGTCGCCTCCGCCACCGGCTTGCCCGCCTTGGACGGGAAGTAGGTGTAGGAAAGCGTGATGGAAGTGAGATCCTTCACGTCGGAATCCTGCGCCAGACGCGGATCGACGTAGAACACGACCGCCGATTCCAGGGTTTCCCCCGGCTGCAGGGTCTGCTCCGTGAAGCAGAAGCATTCCAGCTTCGAAAAGTAGCTGCCTGCGAGATCCGGCTGCACGTTGTAGGTGGCGATGCCGGTAGCGGGTTTGTCGCCCGTGTTGGTGACCTTGTAATAGACCGTCGTGGTCTCGCCGAGCTTCACCTTGACCTCGGGCTTCTCGGGCGCGAACCTCCAGCTCAGGCTGGGAGACACGTTGGCGTCGAAGCGCACGGCGATCGAACGGTCCACGACTTCCGACGCGTTGTTGGCGCGCACGACGGGCGTGCCGTCGAAGCCGGTGACCTTGCAGAAGAGGTCGTAGAGAGGCACGGAGGCATAAGCGAGCCCGACCATGCCGACGGCAACGCCGAGGCAGGCAAAGGCCGTGCGGTGCATTTTGCGTTGGGGATTGGGTGCTTCAGCCATCGCTCATCTCACAGCGGACGGTTCAGGATCTGCGGGCCCAGCTTCGCGATGGTGATCGCGAACAGCAGGATGCAGAGGAAGCCGAGCGTCAGCCCCAGGGCGATCGAGCGACGCCTGCGACGTTTCTGTTCCTCGGGAGTGAGGCGATAGGAGGAATGCGGATCCGTCATGCTCTTCACCCCATAACCGGATGGAAGAAGCCGAAGCCGTGCTCCGCGAGGAGGGTGGCGAACAGCAGGAAGAGATAGAGGATCGAGAAGCCGAAGAGCTGCTGGGCCACGCGCATGGCCGGCTCGCCCTTCCGCAGGCGGTAGACCTGGATCGCGAGCGCCAGCATGCCGAGGCCGCCGACGAACGCGACGATCGCGTAGGCCAGGCCGCCGAATCCCACGAAGACGGGCGCCAGTCCGAGCGGGGCGAGGAGCACCGTATAGGCGAGAATCTGGAAGCGGGTGGCGTCCGGACCGGAGACGTTCGGCATCATGGGAACGCCGGCACGCTCGTAATCGCCCGACTTCACGAGGGCCAGGGCCCAGAAATGGGGCGGCGTCCACATGAAGATGATGGCGAAGAGAATGATGCTGTCCCACGCCACGTGACCGGTCACGGCCGCCTGCGCGACGACCGGGGGCAGGGCGCCCGCCGCGCCGCCGATCACGATGTTCTGCTGCGTCGAGCGCTTCAGCCACATGGAATAGACGACCACGTAGAAGAAGATCGTGAAGGCCAGGAGACCGGCGGCCAGCCAGTTGCTGGCGAGGCCCAGGATCAGCACGGAGCCCGCGGTCAGGGTCAGGCCGAAGGCGAGCGCCTCTCCGGGTTGGATCTTGCCTGCGGGGATCGGGCGCTTGCGCGTGCGCGTCATGACGGCGTCGATGTCAGCGTCCCACCACATGTTCAGGCAGCCCGATGCGCCGCCGCCGACGGCGATCATCAGGAGCGAGACGAAGGCCAGCACGGGATTCACGTCCGGATGGCTGACGACCATTCCGACGAGCGCCGTGAAGACGACGAGAAACATCACCCGCGGCTTCAGGAGGGCGAAGAAGTCGGACACGTCTCCCTGAGAAAGGCCTGAATGGCCGAGGCTCTCGGTCTGGGAATCGGTCAAACTGTTCGACAGGGTGTTCATATCCAATAATCTTCCGAAACGCCGAAGAATGAGGCGAGAGCGCCTCGCGATGTCAGCTCCTCGCCGGAAGGCTTCGATCATCGATCGAAGCCTTCGGGGGAGGAGCACGGGCGGCGAAGGCCGCCCGGCTCGATGGAGATTAGTGGCCCGTATCGACGATGCGGGGCAGGGTCTCGAACTGGTGGTATGGAGGCGGAGACGACAGGGTCCATTCCAGCGTCGTCGCACCTTCGCCCCACGGGTTGCCGGCGGCCTTCTCCTTGCGGACGAAGGCATAGATCACGCCGCCGATGAACACGAACAATCCGACGAAGAAGATGTAGGAGCCGATCGAGGACACCAGGTTCCAGCCCGCGAAGGCGTCCGGATAATCCGCATAGCGGCGCGGCATGCCGGACAGGCCGAGGAAATGCATCGGGAAGAACAGCACGTTGGCACCGATGAAGGCGATCCAGAAGTGCAGCTTGCCGATCCAGTCGGGCATCACGTAGCCGGTGATCTTCGGGAACCAGTAGTAGATGCCCGCGAAGATCACGAACACGGCGCCGAGCGACAGCACGTAGTGGAAGTGAGCCACCACGTAGTAGGTGTCGTGCATGTAGCGGTCGACGGGAGCGTTCGCCAGCACGACGCCGGTGACGCCACCGACCGTGAACAGGAACACGAAGCCCACAGCCCACTGCATGGCCGCGGTGAAGCGGATGGAGCCGCCCCACATGGTGGCGATCCACGAGAAGATCTTCACGCCGGTGGGCACCGCGATCACCATCGTGGCGAACACGAAGTAGGCCTGCGTCTGCAGCGAGAGGCCGACCGTGTACATGTGGTGCGCCCAGACCACGCTCCCGACCACCCCGATGGCCGCCATGGCGTAGGCCATGCCGAGATAGCCGAAGATCGGCTTCTTGGAAAACGTCGAGACGATGTGGCTGATGATGCCGAAGGCGGGCAGGATCATGATGTACACTTCGGGGTGGCCGAAGAACCAGAACAGGTGCTGGTAGAGCACCGGATCACCGCCGCCGGCCGGATCGAAGAAGGTCGTGCCGAAGTTGCGGTCGGTCAGCAGCATCGTGATCGCACCGGCCAGAACCGGCAGCGACAGGAGCAGCAGGAACGCGGTCACCAGCATGGCCCAGGCGAAGAGCGGCATCTTGTGCAGCGTCATGCCCGGAGCGCGCATGTTGAGGATCGTGGTGATGAAGTTGATCGCACCCAGGATCGAGGCCGCACCGGCGAGGTGCAGGGCCAGGATGCCGAAGTCGAGAGCCGGGCCGGGATGGCCCATGGTCGAGAGCGGCGGATAAACCGTCCAGCCGCCGCCGAAGCCGAGCGAGCCCGGAGCGCCCTCGACGAAGAGCGAGCAGAGCATCAGGCAGAAGGCCGAGACGGTGAGCCAGAAGGAGATGTTGTTCATCCGCGGGAAGGCCATGTCGGGCGCGCCGATCATGAGCGGGATGAACCAGTTGCCGAAGCCGCCGATGAGGGTGGGCATCACCATGAAGAACACCATGATGAGGCCGTGGCCGGTCACGAAGACGTTGAACGCCTGCGGATTGGAGAAGAACTGCAGGCCGGGCTCCTGGAGCTCCAGGCGCATGGCGATCGACAGAAGGCCGCCGACGATGCCCGCCGTGAAGCCGAAGATGAGGTAGAGGGTGCCGATGTCCTTGTGGTTCGTGGAGTAGAACCAGCGCCGCCAGAACGTCGGGTGACCGTGGTGATCCGCGTGAGCGGCATCAACTGCATGTGCCATAATGCGACCTCTATGGTCCTTGGTTTTCTAAATTACTGGGCGTCAGCGAGCTTGAACGGAGCCGAACCTTCGGTGGAAGCATAACGCTGCTTCGCCTCGGTCAGCCAAGCGGCATATTGCTGCTCGCTCACGACGCGGATTTCGATCGGCATATAGGGATGGCCGTTGCCGCAGAGTTCCGAGCACTGGCCGTAGTAAACGCCTTCCTTGTCGGCCTTGAACCAGGTTTCGTTCAGGCGTCCGGGAATGGCGTCGACCTTGATGAAGAATGAAGGCAGCGCGAAGGAGTGGATCACGTCCGCAGACGTCACCTGAACGCGCACGACCTTGCCGACCGGCACCACCATGGCGTTGTCGGCGCCCAGCAGGCGCGGCTGGTCGGGCTTCAGGGCGCTGGCGTCGGTGATCATGTTCGAATCGAACTTGAAACCGCCCTGATCGGCCGGGTACTCGTAGCCCCAGTACCAGGAATAGCCCGTCGCCTTGATCACGACATCGGCCTGCGGCGGAACCAGCTGCTGACGGAGGAGGCGGAACGACGGAATCGCGACCGCCACGAGGATCAGCACCGGAACGATGGTCCATGCCACCTCGAGCAGGGTGTGGTGAGTGGTTCGGGAGGGAACCGGGTTCTTCCGCTCGTTGAAGCGGGCGACGACCACCAGGAGCAGCGCCAGCACGAAGAGGCAGATCAGGGTGATCAGCCAAACCAGGTAGGTGTGGAAGTTGGACACGCTCTGTCCCAACTCGGTCACCATCTCCTGCATGCCGGTTTCCCAAGGGGAGGGGCGGCCTGCGGCAGCGCACGCCTCACTTATGCCCAACACAAGTGCGACCGCTGCCGTGGAGAGGGCGGTCACCGATCGACGTCCAGTCTCGATCCGCATCGGCGTTCCAAAGCTCCTAAAGATGTGGTGGCCGTGAGGCCACGAAAGCATAAAGGAGACAACGCGGGCGTGCGAATAGCGGCGCCCGGCTTGCGCCATCACCTTTGATCCACGTCAAAGACCACAGTACGCGCCGAAGCGCAACGGTTCTCAGGCTGCAATTTGTGCGTCATAACCGCCAAAAGCGATTGTGGTCCCCACATATCTCCCTCTCGCTTGACATTATAGCCTCTGCCATGGTCCCAACGGGCCGAGGATTTGGATCGGAGCGGCCGGGCCGCTGCCCTTGGATCGAGGGTTCAATCAAGGAGAAACCAATGGGCGTTTCACGATGGGGCCGCTACGGGGTGACGGCATTCCTTGGCCTGTCAGCTTTGGCCGCTGCGAGCGGCGCCAGCGCCCAGGGAATGGTGAAGAACACCTACGGCGACTGGCAGATGCGTTGCGAAACTCCGGCGGGAGCCTCGGCCGAGCAATGCGCCCTCGTCCAGAACGTGGTGGCGGAGGATCGGCCGAACGTCACCCTCGTCATTATTGTGTTGAAAACCGCCGACGGCAAAAGCCGGCTCCTCCGCGTGGTCGCGCCGCTTGGTATTCTCCTGCCGTCCGGGCTCGGACTGAAGATCGACCAGACGGATATCGGCCGGGCCGGATTCGTGCGTTGCCTGGCGACGGGTTGCGTTGCCGAGGTTGTCATGGAAGATAATCTCATCAACCAGATGAAGACCGGGCAATCCGCCACCTTCATCGTGTTCCAGACGCCCGAGGAGGGCATCGGGATTCCTGTGTCGCTGAACGGATTCGCGACCGGTTTCGATGCGCTTCCTTAAAGAGCACAGACAGCAAGAAGAGAGAGCCGGGGGGAGTTCGATGGTAAAGGGTTTGAGTGCGAAGGCCGGTGTGGCATTGGCCGTTCTGAGCGTGTCCACTCTGGCCGGGTGCACATCGTCCGGCGAGAGCGGCAGCGGCAGCGGCATGGGCATCGGCGAAATGCTGCTGACGGGCGGCGCTTCGCGCACGCCGGTCCAGGCCAAGGCTGCGGACGATGTGTATTGCCCGCCGGTGACCATCTTCGAGGGAGGCTCCGCGCTCCGGGCCGGGGATCCGTCGTCCCCGCGCACCCAGATCGCGATCAGCAATCTCGCCCGCGAATGCCTGGGGCAGCCGGACGGCTCCACCCTGGTGAAAATCGGCGTCGAGGCCCGCGCTCTTCTGGGCTCAGGCGGGTCGGCGGGACGCTACCCTGTTCCGGTCCAGTTCGTGGTGAAGGACGGCTCGACCATCATCGCCAACCGGAGCCGCAGCGGCGTGGCGGCCATTCCGGCCGGCAGCGCCCAGGCGACCGTCACCGTCGTCGAGGACAACATCGTGGTGCCCGCGGCGCGCGCGAACACCTTCGAGATCGAGGTGGGGCTCGGCGGTAGGGGCCGGCGCGGCTAAGCCGCGCTTGTTCAAGAGCCCGCATGATCAGATGCATTGGGGCTGGTTCCGCTCAAGCGGAACCAGCCCTTTTCTTTGCCGCATGTCTGAAGGGCGAACCGGGTCCACCTCACTGAAAATGCGCTAGGAGCGAGTGGCCGAGCCAGCTCTCTGGTTCAAGGGCATCGCGAGAACCTTGTCGATGCGGCGCTCGTCCAGGTCGACCACCTCGAAACGCCAGCCGAGCGCGTCCACCTGCTCACCCGTGCTGGGCAGGTGCTGCAATTCGCTGATCACCAGCCCGCCGACCGTGTGATAGCTGCGGGCCTCGGGCAGGGGCACGCCCAGGACATCCGCCATTTCGTCGACGGCCATGGAGCCTGCGAGCAGCCAGGAGCCGTCCTCGCGGCGCACCGCGTCGGGTTCGGGCGTTTCGCCGTCGGAGCGGAAGGCGCCGACGATCGCCTCCAGGGCGTCCGCCGGCGTGACGACGCCCTCGAAATGCCCGTACTCGTCATGGACGAGGGCCATGGGCACTTCAGAATCGCGCAGAACCGCGAGCGCGTCCAGGGCGTACAGGGTGTCGGGAATGACGGGGGCGCTTTGGATCTGGGAGCGGATGTCCAGGGTCCGGTCCGAGAGCATGGCCGCCAGGAGAGCCCGTGACTGGACGACGCCGATGATGTTGTCGGGCGAGCCCTCGCTCACGGGGAGGCGGGAGTGAGGAGTTTCCAGCAGGAAAGTGCGGATCCTCTCCGGATCGTCGTCGATGTCGATCCAGTCCACGTCCGTGCGCGGAGTCATGAGGCCGCGCACTGTCCGGTCGCCGAGGCGCAGGACGCCGGAGATCATGCGCCGCTCCTCCTCCTCGATCACGCCCGCGCTCTCGGCCTCGCCGACGAGCATCTTGATCTCTTCTTCGGTCACGGTCGCCTCCTCGCCGGAGGACGAGCCCAGGAGGCTGAAGATGAGGCGCGTGGAGGCGTTCAGAAGCCATACGGCGGGAGCGGCGACCTTCGAGAGCACCAGCATCAGCGGAGCCATCGTGCAGGCGATCCCTTCGGGATGGCGAAGCGCGAGCTGCTTGGGCACCAGCTCGCCGATGACGATGGAGAGATAGGTGATGAGGCCGATCACGACGCCGAAGCCGAGCGGCTCGGCCAAGCCTTCCGGCATGCCCTCGGCGAGGAGGATCTGGGTCAGGCGATCGCCCAGAGCCGCGCCCGAGAAGGCGCCGGCCAGAATGCCGACGAGGGTGATGCCGATCTGGACCGTGGACAGGAAGCGCCCCGAATCCTCCATGAGGGCGAGGGCGGTGTTGGCCCCGGAGCGGCCCTGTTCGGCCATGGCCTTCAGGCGAGGCCTGCGGGCCGAAACGATAGCGAGTTCTGAAAGCGCGAAGACGCCGTTCAGGGCGACGAGAGCAAGAGCGATGACCAGTTCGAGCAACGGTGCTAGGAGCTGCCGACCGGTTCAGGCCGCGCTTTCCCCTTCTGTGGATGATGGTCTTAACATGAGGGTTCCGATGCGTTCCGTCAATTAAGCCGGGAAGAGGTCCGATGCGGCACCCTGATTTGTTGACAGGATCCGATTTCCTCTTCAGAGCTAAAAGCGCCGATGATCCCCGCGGAAGAGACCGGGCTTTCCAAGCCCGGCGCCGAAGGCGCAACCGCCCCGGAAACGCTCAGGCCAAAGGACCGCGCGGGAGCTGGCACTCTGGAAAGCGGCGATGCAACGAACGCATCGCCCACCGACGGGCGTAACCTGCCGCTTCGAGCGGTTTGGGAAATCTCTCAGGTCTCGGGACAGAGGGGGCGCACAGCAACGGGCCGCAAGGCTCGATGAAACGCGCACCTTTGAGGGATCCTGATGGCCGAGCCAGCGCATAGCGACCAGCCGCTTCTGCAAACCCCGCTTCACGCCGCCCATGTGGCGCTTGGCGCTCGTATGGTGCCCTTCGCCGGCTACGACATGCCGGTGCAGTACCCCACCGGCATTCTGACCGAGCACAACTGGACCCGCGAGCATGCGGGCCTCTTCGATGTCTCCCATATGGGCCAGGCTTTCCTCGTCGCCGAGGACAAGAGCCACGAGACCGTCGCCAGGGCGCTCGAGGCCCTGGTTCCCGCCGATGTGCTGAGCCTCAAGCCCAATCAGCAGCGCCTGTCGCTGCTCATGTCCGAGGACGGCGGCATCCTCGACGATCTCATGGTCACCCGCGTCGGCGCGCCGGGGCACGAGGGCTGGCTCTATCTGGTGGTGAACGCCTCCATGAAGGAGCAGGATTACGCCCATATCCAGGCGCGTCTGCCCAAGGGCGTCTCACTCGACCGCAAGGACGACCTGGCGCTCATGGCCCTCCAGGGCCCGTCCGCCGAAGGCGTGCTGGCGAAGCTCGCGCCGTCCATCGCCGGTCTGCCCTTCATGATGTCCGCCGACGTACAGGTCGACGGCATTGCCTGCCATGTGTCCCGTTCGGGCTATACGGGCGAGGACGGCTTCGAGATTTCATGCCGTGCGGACGAGGCGGCCAAGCTCTGGGACAGGCTGCTGTCCGATCCGGAGGTGAAGCCCATCGGCCTCGGCGCGCGCGATTCCTTGCGTCTCGAGGCGGGCCTGTGCCTCTACGGCCACGACATCGACGCCACGACCTCGCCCATCGAGGCCGGCCTGATCTGGTCGATCCAGAAGCGCCGCCGCGAGGAAGGCGGCTTCCCAGGCGCCGAGCGCATTCAGCGCGAGATCAGGGATGGTGCCGCCCGCGTTCGCGTCGGCATCAGGCCCGAGGGCCGGGCCCCGGCGCGCGAGGGCGCCATCATCGCCACGCCCGACGGGCGCGAGGTCGGCATCGTGACCTCCGGCGGCTTCGGTCCCACCGTCAACGGCCCGATCGCCATGGGCTATGTCTCGAAGGACGTGTCCGCAATCGGCACGGATCTTCATCTCGTCGTTCGCGGCAAGCCGCTGCCCGCCAAGGTCGCCGCGATGCCGTTCGCACCCCACCGTTACAAGCGCTAGCACCCAGAGGAACCGATCATGACCACGCGCTACACCAAGGATCACGAATATATCCGCATCGAGGGCGATGCCGGGATCGTCGGCATTTCCGACTACGCCCAGAGCCAGCTCGGCGACGTCGTTTTCGTGGAGCTGCCGAGCGTCGGCAAAACCCTCGCGAAAGGTGACGAGGCCGCCGTCGTCGAAAGCGTGAAGGCCGCGAGCGAAGTTTACGCTCCGGTTTCCGGCGAGGTCGTCGAGGTCAACAGCGAACTCGAAGCCTCGCCCGGCACGGTGAACGAGGATCCGGCCGGCCGCGGCTGGTTCATGAAGATCCGCCTCACGAACCAGAGCGAGCTCGACGGCCTCCTGACCGAAGAGCAGTACCAGGAATTCGTGAAGTCGATTTCGTAAAGAGACCGATCCGATGTCGCACGAATACAGGGCCAATGTGCGTTGGACGCGCGGGGAGGGGGAAGCGTTCTCCGACAACCGCTACAGCCGCGCGCATCGATGGTCGTTCGACGGCGGCATCGAATTCATGGCATCGGCGTCGCCTTCCGTGGTGCCGCTGCCTCTGTCCCGCGAAGATGCGGTGGATCCGGAGGAGGCTTTCGTGGCGGCGGTGTCGAGCTGCCACATGCTGACCTTTCTCGGAATCGCCGCCAAGAAGCGCTTCGTCGTCGACCGCTATGAGGACAGGGCGCTGGGCCTCATGACGCCGAACGAGAAGGGCAAGCTCTTCGTGTCCAAGATCACTCTGGATCCGGTCATCGCGTTCTCGGGCGACAAAGTTCCGACGCCCGACCAGATCGCCGACATGCATCACCTCGCCCACAAGGAATGCTTCATCGCGAATTCCGTGCTCACGGAAATCGTGGTGGCGGGCGTTCCCGCGCACTGAACCAAGGTTTTAACCGATGCGTTACTTGCCTCTCTCCGACACCGACCGCAGCGAGATGCTCTCGCGCATCGGCGTCAAAAACGTCGACGAATTGTTCGCCGACGTGCCGAAGAACCTGCTTCTGAAGGATCCGGTCGATCTGCCTCGCCACAAAGGCGAATTGGAGGTGGAGCGCATCCTCTCCCGCATGTCCGCCAAGAACGTGCCGGCCTCGTCCGTGCCGTTCTTCGTGGGCGCGGGAGCCTACAAGCACCACGTGCCCGCGACCGTCGATCACCTGATCCAGCGCTCCGAGTTTCTGACGAGCTACACGCCGTATCAGCCGGAGATCGCGCAGGGCACGCTGCAGTATCTCTTCGAGTTCCAGACCCAGGTCGCGGCTCTCACGGGCATGGAGGTGGCGAACGCCTCCATGTATGACGGCTCCACCGGCACGGGCGAGGCGGTGCTCATGGCGCACCGGGTCACCAAGCGCCGCAAGGCCGTGCTCTCCGGTGGCCTGCATCCGCATTACGCCGAGGTGGTGCGCACCCTCTCCGACATGGCGAGCGACAGCGTCGTCACCATGCAGCCCGACGTGGCGGGCACCGAGGACATCCTTTCGCAGATCGACGACACGACCTCCTGCGTCGTCGTGCAGTCGCCGGACGTGTTCGGCAACGTTCGCGACCTGAAGCCGATCGCCGAGAAGGCGCACAAGCACAGCGCGCTGCTGATCGCCGTGTTCACGGAGGCCGTATCGCTCGGCCTCGTGGCTTCGCCCGGCAGCCAGGGCGCGGACATCGTGGTGGGCGAGGGCCAGTCCATCGGCAATGCGCTGAATTTCGGCGGCCCCTATGTCGGACTCTTCGCCACGCAGTCGAAGTTCATCCGCCAGATGCCGGGCCGCCTCTGCGGCGAGACGGTGGACGCGGACGGCAATCGCGGTTTCGTGCTGACCCTCTCCACCCGCGAGCAGCATATCCGCCGCGACAAGGCGACCTCGAATATCTGCACCAATTCAGGCCTTTGCGCGCTGGCTTTCACCATTCACATGACCCTGCTCGGCGAGACGGGATTGAAGCGCCTCGCCCGCGTCAATCATGCGAATGCCGTCAAGCTCGCGGATCAGCTTGCGGCCGTGAAGGGCGTCGAGGTTCTCAACACGACCTTCTTCAACGAGTTCACCGTGAAGCTCGCCAAACCCGCGGCCGAAGTGGTCGAACGGCTGGTCGCGAAGGGCGTGCTCGCGGGCGTGCCCGTATCGCGCCTGCTGCCCGGCGCGGGCCTCGACAACCTACTGCTGGTGGCCTCCACCGAAGTGAACACCGATGATGATCGCGCGGCCTTTGTCGCCGCCTTGAAGGAGGTTCTGTGATGTTGAACCGCCAGGGACGTCCCACCAATGCCGGTCAGGCCGGCACCACCGAGCACCCGACCTTCACCGGCAACAAGGCGCTGGCGCAGATCGAGCCGTTGCTCTTCGAGATCGGCCGCTATGACACCACCGGCGTCGACATCGACGAGCCGGAGGATTTCGAGCCGCGCCTCGGCGGATTGGAGCGCAAGGAGGCCATCGGCCTTCCGGGCCTTTCCGAGCCCGAGACCATGCGCCATTACGTGCGCCTATCTCAGATGAACTACGGCATCGATACGGGCCTGTTCCCGCTCGGGTCCTGCACCATGAAGCACAATGCGCGCCTGAACGAGCGCATGGCACGCCTGCCGGGCTTCTCCGACGTGCACCCGCTGCAGCCGGTCTCCACGGTGCAGGGGGCGCTGGAGCTCATGAACGAGCTCGGCCGCTATCTCGTCACGCTCACCAACATGACGGCCGTGGCGCTCTCGCCGAAGGCCGGCGCGCATGGCGAGTTGTGCGGCATGATGGCGATCAAGGCCGCCATCGAAGCCCGCGGCGAGGGCAAGACCCGCAACGTGGTGCTGGTGCCCGATTCGGCCCATGGCACGAACCCGGCCACTGCGGCCCTCATCGGCTTCGTCGTGAAACCGGTGCCGGCGCGCGAGGACGGCTGGGTGCATGTGGATGACGTGAAGGAGCGTCTCGGTCCCGACGTGGCCGCGATCATGCTCACGAATCCCAACACCTGCGGTCTCTTCGAGCCCCAGGTCGCGGAGATCGCGAAGGCGATCCATGATGCTGGCGCCTATTTCTACTGCGACGGCGCGAACTTCAACGCCATCGTTGGCAAGGCGAAGCCGGGCGATCTCGGCGTCGACGCCATGCACATCAACCTCCACAAGACCTTCTCCACGCCTCACGGCGGCGGCGGCCCGGGCTCCGGTCCGGTGGTGCTCTCCGAGCGTCTTGCGCCTTATGCGCCCGTCCCATTCGTGCGCATGGGCAAGGACGGCTTCGAGCTGGTGGAGCAGGTCTCCGACGCGGCGGAGAAGCCATTCGGCCGCATGACGGCCTTCCACGGCCAGATGGGCATGTATGTGCGGGCGCTGTCCTACATGCTCTCGCATGGCTCGGACGGCATGAAGCAGGCATCGGAAGATGCGGTGCTCAACGCCAACTACATCCGCGCGGGCCTGTCCGACCTGATGTCGCTGCCTTTCGGCGACAAGCCGTGCATGCACGAGGTGCTGTTCGACGATGCATGGCTCAAGGATACCGGCGTGACCACCCTCGATGTGGCCAAGGCCATGATCGACGAGGGTTATCATCCGATGACCATGTACTTCCCGCTGGTGGTGCACGGCGCGATGCTGATCGAGCCGACGGAATCCGAATCGAAGGCGTCGCTGGACCTCTTCATCGCGACGCTGCGCGATCTCGCGATGGCTGCGAAGAACGGGGACACGGAACGCTTCACCGGCGCGCCCTACCACGCGCCGCGCCGCCGTCTCGACGAGACCCGCGCCGCCCGCAACCCGGTCCTCAAATGGACGCCACCCGCGCCCGTCGCCGAAGCGGCGGAGTAAGGGTTTCTTCAGTGACGCAAATGCCCGGCCAAGTGCCGGGCATTTTGATTCCGCATGCCTTCGGGGTTCGGAGACGCGGAGGATGCTATCAACGCCTCATCGCCATGGCGGGATGTGTTCCGGTCATCCACCTCTCGCAAACCACGGCGGCGTCAAGACGTGGATCCCCGGCCCAAGGCCGGGGATGACGAGGAGAGTGTCGTCCCGGATCCGCTACGCCCTGCCAGATCGCACAACTGCAGGCAGGTCCGCCATCCGTGAGATCGTGACGGGCGCACCGGCCTGCCGCAGATTCTCCGCATGATTCGGCCCGCAATGTCCTCCGCCGGTGAAGCCGATGACGCGCATTCCGGCTGAACATGCCGCCTGAACCCCGGCAGGCGAATCCTCGATGACGAGGCACTCCTGCGGGCGCGCTTTCATCTGTTCGGCAGCGAAAAGAAACAGGTCCGGTGCGGGCTTTCCGCGCGCGACCTGCGTGGCGCTGAAGACATTGTCAAAGAGGTCGGTGAGACCTGTGACGCGCAGCGACAGGGCGATTCGCTCCGGCACGGAGGACGAGGCGACGCAGCGCGGATGGGGCAGGGAGAGAATCGCGTCGCGCACGCCTGCGATCGGTTTCAGATCCGTCTCGAAACGCGCGAAGAGGGCGCTGTTGATGCGCTCGGCGAAGTCGCCCGGCAGGGTGCATCCATGTTCCGCTTCGATGCGTGCGATCATGTCCTTCATGCTCTTGCCCACGAATTGCCGCGTGATGTCGTCCACCGTGTAGGGCAGGCCGAGATCGTTGAGGATATCGGCGTCGACCTGACAGGCGAGCGGCTCGGAATCGACCAGGACGCCATCGCAATCGAAAATCAGGACCATCGGATTCTCCAGCAAAAAGGCCGCCTCGAAGGGCGGCCTTGAAATCGTCGTCACTGCGCGCGGAAGGCTTACTGCAGCTTCGTGCGCACGTCGTTGAGGCCCTGGCTGACCAGAGAGGCTGCGGTGTTGCCGGTGATTTCCTGGCGCAGGACGCGCTCGGAAGCCTTGACGGCGGCATCGACAGCGGCGGCGCGGACCTCGGCGGAGGCCTGAGCCTCGGCCTGCGCGATCTTCGCCTCGGCGGTCGCCGTGCGGCGCTTCACGAAGTCGGCCATCTTCTCCTGGGCCTCGCGGGCCA
This sequence comes from Microvirga sp. HS2, assembly GCF_055792805.1. NCBI lineage: Bacteria > Pseudomonadati > Pseudomonadota > Alphaproteobacteria > Hyphomicrobiales > Methylobacteriaceae > Microvirga > Microvirga sp. HS2. Next base: position 56,595 of record NZ_JBVVAJ010000005.1, on the reverse strand, counting down.
GGCGCTCGGCCTCGTCCTTGGCGGCGGAGACGATGTCCGCGGCTTCGCGCTCGGCGGCGGCGCGCTTGGCCTCGAACTCCCTGAGGAGCCTCTCGGCGTCCCCGCGCAGGCGCTTGGCCTCGGCGAGTTCATCGGCGATGCGCTTGCCGCGGGAATCGAGCTGGTTCAGCACTTTCCCGGGCACACCGTAATAAAACAGGATGCCCCAGAAGATGAAAAAGGCGACGGCGACCCAGAATTCGGCGCTCTGCAACATAGGGTGTCTCCGATCAGGCGTTGATCTGGTCGAGGGCGGTGTCGACCGCCTGCGGGGCCGGAGCCTTGCCGGTCAGGCGCTCGATGATGGCGCTGGCCGTATCGCGTGCGATGCCGCGCACATGGCCCATGGCCTCCGCCTTGCGGGCGGAGATGGTGGCCTCGGATTCGGCAAGGCGCTTGTTGAGGTCGGCTTCGAGAGCCTTGCGCTTGGCGTCGCTTTCGGCTGCGAGCTTGGCGCGGGTCTCCTGCGCGAGGGTCTGGGCGCGGCCCTTGGCCTCGGCGAGAGCCTTCTCGTAGGCCGCTCCGGCCTCTTCGGCGCGGGTCTTCATCGCGGCGGCGTCGTCGAGGTCGCTGGCGATCATGGAACGCCGGTTCTCGATGATGCCGGACAGGCGCGGCAGGACCAGCTTCGACATCAGGGTGTAGAGCACCGCGAAGGTGATCAGGAGCCAGAGCAGCTGACCGGCGTAGGTTTCCGTCTCGAAGGGCGGGAAGCCGACATCCTCGTGAGCGCCACCGTGCGCTTGTGTTTCGGCGTGGGTCGTCTGAGCCTGAGCCTGGGCCATGGAGCAGATCCTAAAAGGATGAGTTATCCTGGAGCATAGTGCCTTCCGGCAGGGCCGGACGGCACGCTCGTCTTTGTCGCATCGTGTCCGCGAGGGCAGGGGCCCGTCTCAGCGCACGATGCTCGAAAATAAACGAATGACGGCGGGATGCCGCCGTCACTCAAGTCGAGGCGAGGCACTCGCCGCGCCCCGACCTCCCGATCACCGTCTTGGAATTAGGTGAAGAGCAGAACGAGAGCGACGACGAGGCAGAAGATGCCGAGACCTTCCGCGAGCGCCGCACCGATGAAGGCGCGAGCGAACTGGCTGTCAGAAGCCGACGGGTTGCGCAGAGCGCCCGACAGGAAGTTGCCGAAGATGTTGCCAACGCCCATGGCGGCGAGGCCCATGCCAATGCAGGCAAGGCCCGCGCCGAGGAACTTGAAAGCAACCGGATCCATTGTGAACTCCTTGAGTAGTCTTTGACCGGGAGGGAGGGGGAGGGGCTAACGCAGCGCAGACCTAGTGGCCCGGGTGCAGCGCGTCGTTAAGGTAGATGCAGGTCAACACAGTGAAGACGTAGGCCTGCAGAGCGGCGACGAGGAACTCGAGCGCCATGAGAGCAACCGCCATGAGGAGCGGCAGCGGAGCGAGGATCGACAGAGCTCCACCGGCGCCCAGGAGCGCCACGACGAAGCCGCCGAAAACCTTCAATGCGATGTGCCCCGCGAGCATGTTCGCGAAAAGACGCAGGGACAGCGAAACCGGTCGCGACAGGAACGAGATGACCTCGATGACCACGATGAAGGGCAGGAGCCAGACCGGCACGCCCGACGGGACGAAGAGGCCGAAGAAGTGGGCGCCGTGCTTGACGAGGCCGTAGACCACGACGGTGCCGATGACGAGCATCGCCAGGGCGAAGGTCACGATGATGTGGCTCGTGACGGTGAAGAAGCCCGGGATCATGCCGAGCATGTTCGCCGTGAACACGAACATGAACAGGGAGAAGACGAGCGGGAAGAACTTCATGCCTTCCTTGCCGGCCGCATCCGTGAGGGTTCCCGCCACGAAATCGTGGAGAACCTCCGCGACCGACTGGCCGCGGCCCGGAACGAGCGCGCGCTTGCGGGTCGCCACCATGAAGCCGCCCACGATCAGGGCTGCGGCGCCGATCATGAACAACGACGAATTGGTGAAGCTGATCGCCGGGATGATGGGCTTGATCTGGAATTGTTCGATCGGGCTCGCCATGATCCGCTCTTAACTCTCGCTGTTGTTCAATGCCGTTCGGCTGTCGAAGGTCGGGCTTCGGATTATCGCTTCTCGTCATACTTGGCCGGCTTTGCCAGTCCGGCTGCTCTCAAGAGGTTGAGCATGCCGGCGCAGAAGCCGAGTATGAGACAAACGATCAGGCCCCAAGGCGAAGTCCCCGCGAAGTGATCGACGAGCCAACCCATGACCCCGCCTGCAACAACGCCTGCGACGAATTCGGCCGAAAGCCGGAAGGCTTGGCCCATCGCGCTGGCATCCGAAGTCTGGCGGTTGCGAGGTTCAGGCTCAGCCCGATGAGCGGATGCTTGAGAGATCCGTGCATCGAGAGATTTCAGCCTCGCGGACAAGTCGGCATCATCGGCACTGCCCGGTTTCCTCTCATTTCCGCCGTTCCGCTCGCGAGGGTCCGCCATTGCGATCTCCTGTAAAAGCGTTGCGGGAAAATGCTTGGAAGCCCAGCCCCGAAAGCCGGGCGCAACATATGGGCGGGGGGCAACCCTGTCAAGAACCGTCTGAAAACAGATAAGTGATTGATATATTTTAGAAAAGTCGGTTTTCGGGCGAGCTTGGCCCGAAAGCCCACACGTTTTTGAGGCCGAACGAAGGCAGGGCTGAAAGCCTTAAGCCACCTCAAGAATGCGTTCGGCGCTCTGCAGGTCGACCGACACCAGCTGCGAGACGCCCCGCTCGGCCATGGTGACGCCGAAAAGGCGGTCCATGCGGGCCATGGTGATCGGGTTGTGGGTGATGACCACGAAACGGGTCTCGGTCTGCTTCGACATCTCCTCCAGGAGAGCGCAGTAACGCTCCACGTTCGCGTCATCGAGAGGCGCGTCGACCTCGTCCAGCACGCAGATCGGGGAGGGATTCGTGAGGAACACCGCGAAGATGAGCGCGGTGGCCGTCAGCGCCTGCTCGCCGCCGGACAGAAGGGTCATGCTCTGAGGCTTCTTGCCGGGAGGCCGGGCGAGAATCTCGAGGCCCGCCTCCAGCGGGTCGTCCGAATCGACCAGGGTCAGTTCCGCCGTGCCGCCGCCGAAGAGGGTGGTGAAGAGGCGCTTGAAGTGGCCGTTCACCACGTCGAAGGCGGCGAGCAGGCGCTCGCGGCCCTCGCGGTTGAGGCTGCCGATGGCCCCGCGCAGGCGCTTGATGGCCTCGACGAGGTCGTCCCGCTCCGTGGCGATGCCGGTATATTTGGCTTCCAGCTCGGCCAGCTCCTCGTCGGCGCGCAGATTCACGGCGCCGAGGCGCTCGCGGTCGGACTTCAGGGAATGGAGCTTCGATTCGATCGATGCGTGAGAGGGCAGCTCGGTCGCTTCCCGCAGGCCTGCCATCTCGATCAGGCCGGCCGGGGTGGTTTCGAGGTTCTCCGCGATGTTGCGGGTGATCTCGGCCAGACGCTGCACGGCGGCCTCGTGGCGCGCCTGGGAGCCGGCGCGCGCCTCGCGGGCGGCGGCGAGCGCTTCCAGGGACGCGCGGGCGGCGCGGTCCGTCTCGGCGAGGCCGGTTTCCGCGTCGGCGAGGCGGTCGGCGGCTTCCTTGCGCCTGGCTTCCGCTTCCTCGACCTCGGTCATGAGGGCGCGGCGGCGCTGGAGATAGGTGTCGGGAGCCTCCAGCAGGCGCTGGTGCTCGTCCTGGGCGCGTTCGAGGCGCTCGCTCAGGTCCTCGTGGGCCTTGGCGGCGCGGGCGGCGCGCTCGGTCCAGAGGCGGATATCGGCGGCGATCGAGTCCTGGCGGCGGCGGCGAAGCTCGGCTTCGTGCATCAGGGATTGCAGCGCGGCGCGAGCCTCGGAAGCGGCGGCGCGGCGCTCGGCCACGCGGGTGCGCTCTTCGAGGAGCCTGCTTTCCAGATCGGGCGCGGGAGCCAGCTCCTGCAGGGCGCCTTCCGCATCCTGCACGCGCTCCAGGGCCTCGGCCTCGCTCTCCGAGAGGCGGGCGAGGCCTTCCTGCAGGGCCGAGCGGCGCTGGCCGAGCTCGGCTTCCTTGCGCTCGGCTGCGGAGAGCCGGGTGCGGGCGGCGTCGAGGGCCTGACGGGCCTGACGCGCGGCCTCGATGGCCTGCATTTCACGGGAGGCGGCCAGACGCACGGCCTCCAGGGCCGCTTCAGCCTCGTGGCGCAGATGCTCGGCCTGCTCACGGGCCTCGGCTGCTTCGCGCTCCAGGTCTCCGAGCCGGTTCTTCTCGGCGAGACGGCGGGCCGCCGGGGAGGGAGCTTCCGCCGCGGTGGTGAAGCCGTCCCAGCGCCAGAGGTCGCCTTCCTGGGAAACGAGGCGCTGGCCGGGCTTCAGCAGGCCGCGCAGGCGCAGGCCGTCCGCCTTGCTCACCACGCCGATCTGCCTGAGGCGGCGCTGCAGCTCCACGGGCGCCCTGGACAGATCGGCGAGCGAGCGGACGCCTTCCGGCAGGGACGGATCGCTCTCGCCCGCGCCGGTCATTTCCCAATGATGCGGAGCGGAGGGATTGGTGGAGGCTTCGAGATCGTCCCCGAGCGCGGCGCCGAGCGCGGTCTCGTAGCCCTTCTCGACCGTGATCTGGTCGAGCGCCGGAGGCCAGAGGTCGCCGGTGGCGGAGGTGACGAGCTTGGCGAGCGTCAGCGCCTCGGTTTCGAGGCGCTGGGCCTTGCGCTCGGCCTCGTTGAGAGGCTGGCGCAGCCGGTTTTCCGCCTCGCGCGCCGCCGCAAGGGCCTCGCGAGCCTCGGTCACGGCCTCTTCCGAGCTCTGCGCCGTTTCCTCGGCGATCGCCATGTCCTCGCGCAGATCGTCGATCGGCGCGCCGTCCTGGGTCGAGGCGGACAGGGCCTCGATCTCGCGCTCAAGGCGCTCCTTCTCCGACCGGAAGCGGGCCGCGCGCTCCATTTCCTCGCGCACCGCGCGCTCGAGGGCGGCGCGGCGGGCGTTGAGGTCGGAGGTCTGGGCCTGAAGCGCGCTCAAGGAAGCCTCGGCCTCGGCGAGGGCGGCTTCGGCCGCCTGAAGGCGTTCCTCGCTCTCGGCGCGGATGTCGTCGGCCCCGTCCGTGGTCTGGGCGATCTCGGCGGCCTCGCTCTGGAGGCGCTCGATGGTGGCCTCGGCATCGGCCCGCTGGGCGGCCTCGCGGGCGATGTCCCGGTTCAGGTCGCCGATATGGCGCTCCAGCTCGACCACGCGCTCCTTGGAGCGGCGCTCTTCCGATTCGAGTTCGTTGCGGGCATGGGTGAGCCGTTGCAGGGCCGCGGCGGCCTCGGCCTCGGCCTGCCGCAGGGCAGGGAGGCCATGGGCCGCGACGGCCTGGGCGGTCGCCGTCCGGGTCTGCTCTTCCGTGAGGTCCGCGACGGCCTTGAGGTCCTCGGCCACCTGTTTTTCGGCGGCGGCGGCCTGCTCCCGGGCCTCCGCGTAGCTGATGGCGTACATCAGCGCTTCGAGACGGCGGATCTCGGACGAGAGGTTCTTGTAGCGCGACGCCTGGCGGCCCTGGCGCTTGAGGCTCTCGATCTGGCTTTCGAGCTCCCGGATCACGTCCTCGACGCGCACCAGGTTGTCCTCGGCGGCCTTGAGGCGCAGCTCCGCCTCGTGGCGGCGGGCATGGAGGCCCGCGATGCCGGCGGCGTCTTCCAGGATGCGGCGGCGCGCCTGGGGCTTGGCCGAGATGATCTCGCTGATCTGGCCCTGGCGGACGAGGGCGGGCGAGCGCGCGCCGGTGGCGGCGTCGGCGAACAGGATCTGCACGTCGCGGGCGCGCACTTCCTTGCCGTTCACCCGGTAGGTGGAGCCTTCCTCGCGTTCGATCTTACGCGAAATTTCGAGAAGGTCGGTGTCGTTGAAGGCGGCGGGCGCCGTGCGCTCCATGTTGTCGATGGTGAGCATCACCTCGGCCCAGTTGCGGGCCGGGCGGTTGCCGGAGCCGGAGAAGATGACGTCGTCCATCCCCGTGGCGCGCATATTCTTGTGGGAGTTCTCGCCCATCACCCAGCGCAGGGCTTCCACGAGATTGGACTTGCCGCAGCCATTCGGCCCGACCACGCCGGTCAGGCCCGGCTCGATCAGGAAGTCGGTCGGCTCGACGAAGGTCTTGAACCCTGCGATTCGAAGGCGCGTCAGCTTCATGGACGCGCCTTTCCGTCCGGCCCGTTCAGGGCAGGTGTAAGGGGCTTATTCGCCCAGCAGAGGTTTGATGACCTTTTCAATCTCATCGATCGTCAGGCTTCCCGGATGACGCTGGCCATTAATGAAGAAAGTCGGGGTGGCGTCCACACTGAACTGCTCCATAGCCCGGTTCTTCACCGAATTGACTGCGTCATAAAGTTTCTGGTCCTTGAGGCAAGCGTCAAATTTTTCCTGTGAAAAACCTGCCTGCTTCATGAGCTGGCGCAGCGAATCGAGGGGCTTGTCCACAAACGCCCAGTTCTTCTGCTGCTCGAAGAGCATGTCGGTGATCGGATAATATTTGTCGTTGCCCTCGCAGCGGGCGAGCATGAAGCCGGCGGTCGCAAGCGGATCCAGGGGGAATTCGCGCAGGATGAAGCGGACCTTGCCCGTGTCGATGTAGCGCTTCTTCAGCTCCGGCCAGGTGGTGGCGTGGAAATGGGCGCAATGGGAGCAGGTCAGCGACGCATACTCGATGATCGTGACCTTGGCGTTCTCAGGCCCCAGGGCGACATCGCCGAGGGGGCCGGCGACCGCGAGATCCTGAACGGCGACGTTCTGCGCCAGGGCCGGGAGGCTGGTCGCGAGGTATGCGGTGACGGCTGCGGTCCCGAGAAGCTGAAGCGTCTGACGCCGGGTGATCATGGGAAAAGAACTCCTGAAGAGATGCTGCTTTGCGGTAGAAGGAGACGATGGTGAAGGCAAGCGCCGCCCATCTCACGCTTTCGTGCGTGAACCGGAGCTGACGATGGCCTGGCCCAGCCGGTCCAGGGCGGCCTTGAGGCGTTCCTCCTCGATGCCGCCGATGGCCGACGCGACCTTCGCCTTGTCGGCCGGGCTGAGGGGCGGAGCCGGGGGCTTCCTGGGTTCAACCCGCCGGACCGGGCCTTGTTTCAGCACGATCTTTCCGATGCAGCGCCAGCCGTAATAGGTGTTCACCCGGTCGATGACCGTGGGCGCCATATGCTGGAGTTCGAGCGCGAAGGCGCTTTCCACGCGGATCACGAGGGTCGCGGGCTCCGGGCGCGCCTCCGGATCGGCATGGGGGGCCTTCCGCTTCCACTCGATCTTGAGGGGCTGGGTGAAGGCGGCGAGCCGCTCGCCCACGATCTCGGGCCAGGCCATGATGACGTCTGAGCTGGCAAAGCCTTGCGCCGCCAGGCTCGGGGAGAGACAGACGTCCAGAAACTCGGCAAGGGGGCGCGCCAGGGGGCTCGGTCGTCTCATGTTGAATGTCCAAAAGCCGCGTTGGAATATTCCGTTTAGACCGTTATTCCACGTCACATGTTAACGCCCGCTTCGAGCGCGACCAAGCCCGACCCGCAGGACCTGCTTGCCTGGTACGACCGTCACCGGCGCGAGCTGCCTTGGCGCGCCCGGGCGGGCGAAACCGCAAACCCTTACCGCGTCTGGCTTTCCGAAATCATGCTGCAGCAGACCACGGTGGCTGCGGTCAAACCCTTCTACCTCAATTTCTTAGGTCGTTTCCCGAATGTGGAGGCCCTCGCCGAGGCTCCTGCGGATTCGGTCATGCAGGCCTGGGCGGGGCTCGGCTACTATTCCCGCGCCCGCAACCTCCATGCCTGCGCCAAGGCGGTTGTGGAAAAGCACGGCGGCGAGTTCCCCTCGACGGAAGCCGACCTCCTGACGCTGCCCGGCATCGGGGCCTATACGGCGGCTGCGGTCGCGGCGATCGCCTTCAATCGGAAGGCGGCGGCGGTGGACGGCAACGTGGAGCGGGTCGTGTCCCGCCTTTTCATGGTCGAGGAGCCTCTGCCCAAGGCCAAGCCCCTTATCCGCGCCCTGACGGACGACCTCGTGCCCGAGGACAGGCCCGGCGATTTTGCGCAGGCCCTGATGGATCTCGGCGCCACCATCTGCACGCCCAAGCGCCCGGCCTGCGCGCTGTGCCCCTGGATGAGGCCGTGCCAGGCCCGCGCCGCGGGCCTTCAGGAGACGTTCCCGAAGAAGCAGAAGAAGGAGACCGGGCCATTGCGCAAAGGCGCGGCCTTCGTGGTGCTGCGCGCCGACGACACGATTCTCCTGCGCACCCGCCCGCCGACCGGCCTGCTCGGCGGCATGGCCGAGCCGCCGACGAGCGAGTGGGAGCCGAATTACGAACCATCCCGCGCCGTGCTCGATGCCCCCATCGACGCGCGCTGGCAGCGCCTGCCGGGCACGGTGCGCCACGTCTTCACCCATTTCCCCCTGGAGCTCACGGTGCTCTTCGCGAAAGTGCCCAAAGGCACGCCCGCGCCCCACGACATGCGCTGGACCCCGCGCCTGCACCTCCACGAGGAGGCGCTGCCCGGCGCCATGAAGAAGGTGCTGACACATGCCTTGGGCGATCTGCCGGGGGCGAAGCAGAAGCCTGGGAAGAAGGCCCTCGACCCATCCGGATCATGATCCCGGTTGCCTTTTGACGCCTGGGATACCGTTGTGATATAAAATTACGTTTTATATCATGTCTTGCCGAGACTTTCCCGATGGCCATGCAACCGAGTGGGTTCACGGATAACCCGAAGTCCGATGGCCGACGTCCGATTGCGGCGTGCAGCAGCGGCTTTGCGAAAAAGCTCACACAGGTTCTGCTCAAGACCTCCGTCACGCCCAATCAGATCTCGGTGGCGAGCATCGCTTTTTCTGCCATCGGCGCCTGGGCTCTCACTTATTCGCCCGCGCATCCGCTGCTTTACCTCATCGCGGCTGCCGGCATTCAGATGCGCCTGCTGTGCAACCTGCTCGACGGCATGGTGGCCGTGGAGGGCGGGCGCGGCTCTCCGGTCGGAGCGCTCTACAACGAGGTCCCGGATCGCATCGCCGACACGATGCTTCTCGTCGCGATGGGATATGCCGCCGGTTCCACCTGGCTCGGTTGGGCGTGCGCGCTCGCGGCTGCGCTGACGGCTTACATCCGTGTTTTCGGTGGGGCGCTCGGGCAGGCGCAGGATTTTCGCGGCCCGATGGCGAAACAGCATCGCATGGCCCTGTTGACGGGCGCATGCGCTCTCGCACTCGTCGAGAGCCATCTCTGGCAGGAGCGCTGCGTGTTGCTTGCCGCCGCGTGGATCGTGCTGATCGGTGCGCTCGCAACCTGCCTCACGCGTCTCTGGGCCGTTGCAGGCCGGATCGGGCGCGAACAACCATGATCGATCTCGTTCTCATCGCCCTCACGCGCTTTCTCGTCGGCGCGCATTCCCACTGGACGGGCTCTCGTCCGGACGGGAAACAGCGCATCTATTTTGCCAATCACGGCAGTCATCTCGATACGCTTCTCCTGTGGTCCGCTCTGCCGGGGGATCTGCGTGCGACCACGCATGCCGCCGCAGCGGCGGATTACTGGGGGCAAGGCTCGATCAGGCGCTTCATCGCGCAGAAAGGCCTCAACGCGGTGCTGATCGACCGGTCGGGATCGTCGGCACCCGGCGAGGCGCTGGAGCCGCTGCGCAAGGTGCTTGCCGGCGGCCGCTCGTTGATCCTGTTTCCGGAAGGCACACGCAGCACCGGCAGGCTGCCCGGACCTTTCAGGAGCGGGCTTTACCGGCTGGCGAAGGAGTTCCCGAACGTCGAACTCATCCCGGTCTATCTCGACAATCCCGCGCGGGCGATGCCGAAAGGCGCAATCCTTCCGCTTCCCATCATCTGCTCCGCGCATTTCGGCGCGGCTCTCGAGCGTATCGAGAACGAGGAGAAGGAAACCTTCCTTTCGCGCGCGCAGGCCGCCGTCTCGGCGCTCGCGCCGCGTGTTTCCGAGGCCCCAACGTCATGACGCTTCTTCAGAAATCCCTGATCCTGTTCGGGCTCGTCGTCGCGCTCTTGGCAGGAGCCTCGGTGATTGGGCGGATGTTGGCCCGCAGGGCGACATCCGAAAGCGGCATCGCAACGGTCGAGAACCTGAATGCGCGCATCAGAGCATGGTGGGCGATGATCGCGATCTTCGCGGCCTGCTATGCGTTGGGATTTTCCGCGACGGTGGTGCTCTTCGCGCTGACATCCTTCTACAGCCTGCGCGAGTTCATCTCCCTCACGCCGACGCAGCGCGCGGACCATGTGCCGCTGGCCTTCGCCTTCTACGTGCTGCTGCCGCTGCAATATTGGCTGATTTGGTTTGATCGCTACGGTCTGTTCACGATCCTGATCCCCGTCTATGGCTTCCTCCTTCTGCCGAGCCTCTCCTCGCTCCAGGGTGACCCGGTGAATTTCCTGCTGCGCGTCAGCCGCATCCAATGGGCCGTGATGCTCACGGTCTATTGCATCAGCCATGCTCCCGCGCTGATCCTTCTCCGGATTCCCGGATACGAGGGCCAGAGTTTTCTGCTGCTCTTCTTCCTCACCGCCGTTGTGCAGTTCAGCGATGTGATGCAGTACGTGTTCGGCAAGCTGATGGGCAGGACGAAGCTCGCACCCGTCATCAGTCCGTCCAAGACCGTCGAAGGGCTCGTCGGCGGCGGGTTGTCCGCGATGGCGCTCGGCGCGGCCCTCTGGTGGATCACGCCGTTTTCGCCGTCTGTGGCCGCGGTCATGGCCGGCCTTATCGTGATCGCCGGTTTCCTTGGCGGATTGTCGCTATCCGCCGTCAAGCGCTCCATGGGAGCAAAGGACTGGGGCACGATGGTGCAGGGCCACGGCGGTGTTCTCGACCGCATGGATTCGGTCAGCTTCGCGGCTCCCCTGTTTTTCCATCTGACGCGCTATTTCTACGCCCTGTAACGATCAGGATCCCACCAGCGCCTTCTGATTGCGCTTGAACAGCATCGCCAGCGCATTCGCCACGCGCATCACGTTCGCCCGGTTGCGGCTGCGGCGGTGCATGACGAGGAAGACGTCCTCGATCAGGTCTCCTTCGGGCTTCACCACCTGCTTCAGATCGGGATCGGAATCGCCGAGCCAGCAGGGAAGGAAGGCCGCGCCTAAGCCTGCCTTCGCGGCCTGGTAGCGGATCGGCATGTCGCCGATGCGCGCCGCGATGGTGCGCCCTTGCGCGAATTCGGCGACGTAGGCCGCCTGCCGCGACAGGGTCGGGTCCTCCGGCGGGGCGATGACGGACGTCGGGTCCTCGCTGGTGGCGTAGATGGCGAAAGCGATCTGCCCGACCTTGCGCGCCACGAGATCGTCCGTGCCCTCGGGCAGGACGCGCATGCGCAGGCCGATATCGGCTTCGCCCGAGGCGAGGTCGAGCTTGCGGCGCGTCGGGATGTAGGCGATTTCCACGGGCTCGGCGGCCTTGTGCAGCTCTGCCGAATGCAGCGACAGGAACAGGGCGACCGAGGAGGTCGCGGTCACGCGCACGGGCGCATCCGGATCGGGCCGGTAGGCGGCGGCCGTGCGGGACACCACGCTCGCGGCCTCGCCCATGGGGGAGGCGGCCTCGAGGAGCGCCTGGCCTGCTTCCGTGAGCTCCAGATTGTTGGGACCGCGCTGGAACAGGTCGAGCCCGAGAGCCTCCTCCAGCGCCTTCACGCGCCGGGCGATCGTCGGCTGGCTCTGTCCCAGCGCCTTCGCCGCGCCGTTCATCGATCCATGAGCCACCACGGCCAGGAAAATCCTGAGATCGTCCCAGGACGGTTCGCTGAAGGCGAGATGGAAGGGATCGTGAGACGCATGAGCCATGGAAGGATGTTAAAGCGTTCGCCGCGCGAGGGCATAGGGGAATGTTCCATAGTCGAGGACAATCCGCACCATGCTTCGTCTTCTCACCGGCGGCAGCCCCGCGACGATGGGAGAGCGCTCAACATTCCTGGGGAGGTCGGAAACCGTCAGACGCCCAGGACCGGTCTGGCCTCGGCCTGCCTCGGCGCCTGCGCGCGAGGATCCGTCCGGACCGGGTCGCGGGCGGGGAACGCCGCGCCTTCCGCCGGGCAATGCCAGGGCAGGGTGCCGGCCGGCAGATGCCGGCCCAGGGCGTGGAGCGCCAGCATCGCGAGCATCACGACGGCGACGATCACGACGGCGACGGCCGATGCCTGGCTCGCGAGCCCCGCTTCTTCGAGGCTGTAGAGCACGACGCCGATGGTCTCGGTGCCCGCCGACCAGAGCAGCGCCGAGACGGTCAGCTCGCTGAAGGCGAGCAGAAACGCCATCAGGCCCCCGGCTACGGCTGCGGGAAGAAGCGAGGGAAGGACGATGTCGACGAGACGCCGGGCGAGCCCCGCGCCGTCGAGGGTGGCGGCCTCCTCCTGCGCCACGTCGATCTGCGCCATGCCCGCGAGGACGGGCTTGAGCACGACCGCGAGAAAGCGGGCGAGATAGGCGAAGACGATGATCGACGGGGTGGCGTAGAGCGAAAGCCCGATCAGCGGCAGCGGCTTCAGGAACAGGAGAATGCAGGCGATCGCCAGCACGATGCCTGGCAGCACATAGGAGGTTTCGAGCAGAGCCGTCATCGGGATCCGCGCAGGTCCACCCAAGCGCACCAGCGCATAGGCCATCGGGATCGCCAGGACGGCCAGGAGGCACGCTGCGCCGCCCGCGTAGGCAAGGGAGTTCGCGAAGGCCCGCATGGTCGCGTCCTGCCGCGCCAGCACTTCCGTGAAATTGTCGAAGGTGATCGTCCCGAGATTCAGCGGCATGCCGTAGGATGGCACGAGCGCCGCCGTCAGCAACGACAGCATGGGCAGAACGAGAACCGCCGCAATGACGAGGGCGACGAAAATCTCGGCTGCCGCACGTCCTCGTTCGAGGCGCCAGAACGGCTGCAGCGGGGCGTCTTCTTCCAGAAGAACGTCGCCGCGGCGCGTCAGCGTCTGGCTGATTGCGACGCAGACGATGGCAATGGCCGCGACGAGAAGCCCGAGGGCCGCCACATCGCCGAGCATGCCGGTGCCGAAGCTCGACAGGCGGCGGTAGATGAGAACGGGCAGGGTGAGATAATTCACCGGCGCGCCCAAAAGGGCCGGAATGCCGAAATTGCCGATGCCCGCCACGAAGGCGAGAAGGCTCGCGCCCATGAGATGGGGCCGCAGCAGTGGCATTGCATGGTCGGTGACGATGCGCAGCGGCCGGGCCCCGTCCACGCGCGCGGCCTCGACGATGGCGAGCGGGATGCGCTTGAGGCCCGCACTCATGACCACGTAGACCAGCGGCGCATGGTGCAGCCCGAGCACCAGGATGATGCCGCCGCGCCCGAGCATCGGATTGGCGCTGCCGGCCTGCGGCGCAAGGCCCAGGGTGTTCAGGATGGGAGAGGCCGGACCGGCGAGATGCAGGAAGGCCAGGGCGATGACCTGGGGCGAGATCATCACCGACAGGACGAAGAGGAACGAGGCGACATGGCGCCCGCGCATGTCGGTGATGCCCAGCACCAGCGCCATGGCCGTGCCGAGGGGCACCGCCAGCAGGGTGGAGAGAAAGGCGGTTTCCAGCGTCGCCTGCGCGGCGCGGAGCGCGGCCCGGCTTGAGAGCGCGGCGAGCGCCTTTTCCGGATCGAAGGCTCCCCCCGGAGCCAGGGCTGTCATCAGGAGCCGCAGGGCCGGCAGGATCTCGAAGCCCACGATGACCAAAGCGACGAAAGCGAGGAGGCCGAAACCTCCCCGCTCCAGGAATGGCATGCTGTGCGTACGGTCTCTCACTGCCCGAAGATGTCGGCGAAGGCCGCCTTGTTCGCCGTCTCGTCGGCGAGCGCTTTCGCGGCGTCGAAGCTCATGACCTTGATCTGCTCGCGCGGCGGATAGCCGGGAGGCAGCGCCACGGCGGGATGGGCCGCGATATAGCCCTGCTTGAGGGCCAGCTCCTGTCCCTCTTTCGAGAGCAGGAAGTCCACGAAGGCGCGGGCGGCGTCGGGGTTCTTCGTGGTCTTGAGGATGGCGACCGGCTCGGACACGGCGGAAACGCCTTCCTTCGGGAACACGAACTCGATCGGGGCGCCCTTGGCCTTCTCGCGGATCGGCATGTAATCGACGATGACGCCGTAGAGCTTCTGACCGCCCGCGACCTGCTTGAGCACGTCGCCATTGCCGCCGCCGGCCACGGCGCCGTTGTCCTTGAGGTCCTCATAGTATTTCCAGCCGCCTTCGAGGTTGCCCGTCAGGGTCGCCGCATGGATCAGGGCGGCGCCCGAGGTGAGCGGGCTCGGCATGACGAGCTGCCCCTTCACCTCGGGTCGGGTGAGGTCGAGCCACGAGGCGGGCTTGAAGGTCGCCTTCGTGTTGTAGGCGATGCCCGTGGTGATCAGCTTGGTGGCGAACCAGAATTTCTGGGGATCGTGCGTGCCGGAGGGATAGGCCGAAATGTCGGCCTTCTCGTGCGCGAGGAGGCGGCCGTCCTTCTTCAAGCCTTCCATGGTCACGCTGTCGGCGATCAGCAGCACGTCGGCCTGCGGCTGACCGGCCTCGAACTCGGCGCTCAGCTTGGCGAGGATCTTCGGCGTGCCGTCGCGGACGAAGGTCAAGGTGACCTCGGGATACTTAGCCTTGAAGGCGTCGACGGTCTGCTGCGCGTCCGTGTTCGGCTGGCTCGTATAGAGCACCAGATTGCCGGAAACCCCGTCGGCCTGCGCGAAAGCGGGCACAAGGGCGGCGAGCAGGGGAAGCAGACGCTTGATAAGCACGGGCAGTTCCTTTTTTGTTAAGGCCATCCCCCGCGCTAACGGCCCTGGATGACGCCCCTGTGACGGAAGGTTAGGGCACCGGATTCAAAAGTGGACCCCGCTTTTGGGATCAATCCGATGCTCCCTCCTCTAGGCGCTCCAGCACAACGTGAAAAGGGCCAGCGATGGCTGGCCCTGTCACAGATTCGGGATAGGAAGCCTTCCTCAGGCCGCGATCTCGGCCCGCACCTTGGAGCGGAACTCGTCGATGGAGACGAGCTTGCCGCCACGCTCCACGTGCCAGAAGGTCCAGCCGTTGCAGGAGGGGAAGCCCTGCGTGAGCGCGCCGATCTTGTGGATCGAGCCGACGATGGCGCCGAGCGCCAGCGTGCCGTCGGCGCGCACCACCGCCTTGTGGCGTCGGCGTTCGTCGACCAGCGTCTCGCCCGCCTTCACGTAGCCGCCCTCGACGAGCGACAGGAACGGCACGCGCACTTCCGTGCGCTTTTCAGGCGGTGCTGCGACGGAGACGTCGTCGAGGGGGACGACCGCGTCGATGCGCTTGCGCGCCGCTTTCGCATAGGTCGGATCGCGTTCGAGGCCGATGAAGTTGCGCCCGAGCAGCTTGGCGACGGCGCCCGTGGTGCCGGAGCCGAAGAAGGGATCGAGCACCACGTCGCCCGGATTGGACGAGGAGAGCAGCACGCGGGCGAGCAGGGCTTCCGGCTTCTGGGTCGGATGCACCTTGCGCCCGTTCTCGTCCTTCAGACGCTCGTCGCCGGTGCAGATCGGAATGAACCAGTCCGAGCGCATCTGCACGTCTTCATTGCCGGCTTTCAGCGCATCGTAATGGAAGGTGTAGCCCTTCGAATCAGCGCTCTTCGAGGCCCAGATCATGGTCTCGTGCGCGTTCGTGAAGCGGCGGCCCTTGAAGTTCGGCATCGGGTTGGCCTTGCGCCACACGATGTCGTTGAGGACCCAGAAATCCAGATCCTGCAGGGCTGTGCCCACGCGGAAAATGTTGTGATAAGAGCCGATCACCCACAGCGTCGCGTTCTTCTTCATCACGCGGCGCACGGCGGAGAGCCACGCGCGGGTAAAGGCGTCGTATTCGGCAAAGCTCGCGAACTTGTCCCAATCATCGTCGACGGCGTCGACGAGGCTCTGGTCCGGGCGCGTGAGCGCCTGTTCGAGCTGGAGATTGTAAGGCGGATCCGCGAAGACCACGTCCACGCTCTCGGGAGGAAGCTTCTCGAGATTGGCGATGCAATCGCCGAGAAGGATCTCGTTGAGAGGAAGAGACTTCGGCAAAACGGAGAGGGAGGCTTGACGCCCCGTCCGAGGAGCCGGCGCAGACCGCCCGGTACGCGAGACACTGATCCGGGAGGCGGCGCCGGCAGCCCCGGTACGCAAGGTACCCATGGGTGATCACCGGTTACGCAACTGACACTCAGGATCATCGTCCGTTAGGGTAAAGATCAGGTTTCCAGATCGAAAAATTTGCGTCTTATTTTGGGTCGGCAAAACTTGCCGACTTATTGAAAAGATTGATCTTTCTGGGTTAACGCGCGTTAGGTTTGGTTACAGGTCCAGTAACCCTTGCTTCAAGGGCGCAAAACTCAGGCGATGGAAAGGGCAGGGACCGTCGCTGGTGAGCACCTGAAGATGCAGCTTCGTGCTGTAGCCCGCGTTGCTCGCGAATCCATAAGCGGGATAAGCCTCGCCCAAGCGCGCCATCATGCGGTCGCGCACCACCTTCGCCACGATGGAGGCGGCCGCGATCGACGCGATGCTCGAATCGCCCTTGATGACGGCCTCTGTCGCGCAGGGCAGGCGCGGCGGATCGTTACCGTCGACGAAGGCCATGTCCGGCGTGCAGGGAAGGGCGGCCATGGCGCGGCACATGGCGAGGAGCGACGCCTGCCGGATATTGATGGTGTCGATCTCGGCATGGGACACCGACGCGATGCCGACCTTCGCGGTTGCCAGGATCTCCGCGAACAGCGTCTCGCGCTTCTGCGCCGAGAGCGCCTTCGAATCCGCCAGGCCCCGGGGCACGTTGTCGAGATCGAGCACCACCGCCGCCGACACGACCGGCCCGGCGAGCGGCCCACGCCCGACCTCGTCGAGGCCCACGATGCAGGAAAAGCCCGCCGCCCGGGCGGACAGCTCGCGTTCGAGGCCGAGGCCGGATGTCTTCGATGAGCGAATCGGTGCGGTCATGGACTTCATGGAGCGATCGAGAAAGCAGGCGTCTTGTACTGCATTCGAGGCAGGCCTCCTCAGTGACGAGTGGCCACAGGATCCGTCAAGGGTCTTGTTATCGAAACGATATTTCATATTTATGTCGCATTTACCGCCAAGCTTGCCTCCCGTCACCTCGACGGGAGTCTTTATGGTCCACTCACTTCGCTTGGTTGCCGCTGCAACCTGCCTTTCGGTCGCGGGGGCTCTTGCGGTCACCCCTGTTTTTGCCGAGGACGCTCACAACAGACGCCAGGAGCCGAAAAGGGTCGAGGTCGTGTTCGTCCTCGATACGACGGGATCCATGGGGCCGCTGATCGAGGGGGCCAAGCGCAAGATCTGGTCGATCGCGACGTCCATTGTCGACCAGAATCCGAATGCCGAGGTGCATATGGGCCTCGTCGCCTATCGGGATCGCGGCGACGATTACGTGACGAAGGTCTATCCGCTGACCCGCGACATCCAGAAGCTCTATGGCGAACTCCTTGCCTTCCAGACCGACGGCGGAGGCGACTGGGCGGAATCCGTCAACGAGGCTCTCGACGCCGCCGTGACGAAAATCGAATGGACGCAGGGCGCGCAGACCAACCGCATCGCCTTCCTCGTCGGCGATGCGCCGCCGCATATGAACTACAGACAGGACCGGAAATATCCGGAGGTGATGCGAACGGCGCGCGAGCGCGGCATCGTCGTCAACGCGGTGCAGGCCGGCGGCGCGAAAGACACGGAACGTGTCTGGCGCAATATCGCGCAGCTGGCAGGCGGCCGCTATATTCCGATCCCGCAGGATGGCGGAAAGGTGGTCGTGATCGAAACCCCTTACGATCGCGAGATTCTCAATCTGCAGATCGAGGTCAATAAGACGGTCTTGTCCTATGGATCGAGCCGCCAGAAAGCCGAGGTTCAGGAGAAGGCGAAGGCCGTCGCAACTGCACCCGAATCGGTGGCGAGCGACATGGCGACCTACCTGCGCAAGTCGGGCAAGGGCGCGAAAGCCGTGACAGGCGAAGGCGATCTCGTGGGCGATGTGGCTGCCGGAAGCGTCGAATTCGACAACATCAAGGAGGCCGAGCTTCCTGACGAACTGCGGAACCTCGATAAGTCCGAGCAGAAGAAGATCATCGAGGTCAATTCGCAAAAGCGTCAGGAGCTTTCATCCAGGATGGACGAACTCGTCAAGCAGCGCGACGCCTACATGACCGAGGCGCAGATCAAGGCCGGACCGAAAGCCGACAGCTTCGATGGGGTCGTGAAGGAGACCTTGCGCAGTCAGATCAAGTGATGGCTCAGCGGGCGCTCAGAGGGTCGCGTCGGCGAAAAGGCGACCCGTCCCAAAGGGGCGGCCATGACGAATGCCGAGACATGCCATAACGCTCTCCGTCGTCATCCCCGGGCTTGTCCCGGGGACCCACGCCTTCCTGTCGCGCAGCTCCCAAGACGTGGATGCCCGCGCCGAGCGCGGGCATGACGGGAGAAGGCCATGACGGGAAACGCATGTATCGCAGCGACTAGAACAGGGTGAGCTGCCCCGTCTCCTTCGCGGGCGCCTTGAACAGGTCCTTGCGGAGGGACAGGTTGCGCTTGTTCAGCTCCAGCCGTTCGCAGGCGGTCTCGAAGCGGCGGCCGATCATCCAGGCATAGGGGCCGACGCCCGACTGGCGCTTGCTCCAGTCCGAGTCGTAATCCTTGCCGCCGCGGGCTTCCTGCAGCAGCGAGAACACGTGCTTGAGCTTGTCGGGATAGTGCTCGACCAGCCAGTCGCGCATCAGGTCCTTCAGATCGTGCGGCAGGCGAAGCAGCACATAGCCCGCCTCCTGCGCGCCGGCGATCTGCGAGGCTTTCAGGATCGCCTCGATCTCGTGGTCGTTGATGGCCGGAATGATCGGGGCCACCAGCACGGTCACCGGAATGCCGGCCTCCGACAGCCTGCGCACGGTCTCAAGGCGCTTGGCGGGCGTGGCCGCGCGGGGTTCCATCCGGCGGGCGAGCTTCGGGTCGAGGGTCGTGATCGAGATCGCCACCTTGGCGAGCTGCCGGTCGGCCATCCGGCTCAGGATATCGATGTCGCGCGTGACGAGCGCCGATTTCGTCACGATGCCGACCGGGTGACCGGCCCGGTCGAGCACCTCCAGGATCGAGCGCGTGATGCGGAATTTTCGCTCCACCGGCTGGTACGGATCCGTGTTGGCGCCGAGCGCGATGGTGGTGGGCTGGTAATTGGCCGCGCGCAGCTCCTTCTCCAGGAGTTCGGCGGCGTTCGGCTTGGCGAAGATCTTGGTCTCGAAATCGAGACCCGAGGACAGGCCCTGATAGGCATGGGTCGGGCGCGCGAAGCAATAG
Source organism: Microvirga sp. HS2 (assembly GCF_055792805.1). Lineage (NCBI taxonomy): Bacteria > Pseudomonadati > Pseudomonadota > Alphaproteobacteria > Hyphomicrobiales > Methylobacteriaceae > Microvirga > Microvirga sp. HS2. Next base: position 37,294 of record NZ_JBVVAJ010000005.1, on the reverse strand, counting down.
GAGCAGCCGTGCTCGCAGCCGCGATAGGGGTTGATCGATTTCTCGAAGAGGATGTCGGGCGAGTCGTTCCTCGTGATGATCGTGCGCGGCTTCTCGATGATCACTTCCGTCGGCAGGGGAGGCAGATCCTCCTCGATGGCCCAGCCGTCGTCGAAGCTCTCGCGCTGCGCAGGCTCGTAGCGTCCGCTCGGGTTCGCCCCCGCGCCCCGTCCGCGCCGGCGCTCCACCTCGACCCGGTAGGCCGGGTCGTCCATGCGCCGCCGCGCCGCTTCAGCAGCCTCGAGGGGGGAGCGTTTCATAGGCCTGGCTGGAGCGGGCTGCTCCTTGAAACGGATGGACATGGCGGCCTCGCGCGAATCGGCGGAAAGAACATCTCCAGAACAGAACAAATGAGGAACAAAATCAAGGGGCCCGACGGCAATCCCACCGGCGACGTTTCCGCCCGAAGGGATTATAAGGAGGGGCATGATCACCGTTCTCGTTCGCGTCACCCATGGACCGGAGGCCCTGGCCGCCACTCTGAGCGCCCTCGTGCCCGCGGTCGCGGCGGGGCTCGTGGGCGATGCGGTCATTCTGGCGGGGCGTCCCGACGAGACCGTCTCCAAGGTCGCCGACGCCGCTGGGGCCAGCCTTGTGGTGGCGGAGAATGTCTCCTGGGCGGAGGGCGCCCGGAGCGCCCGGCGCGACTGGCTGCTCTGCCTCGACGACGGCGATATTCCGCAGGAGGGCTGGATCCGGGTTCTTGACCGCTTCGTGACCCTCGCGACGCCCGAGCGGGGACGCGCCCGTTTCCGCCGTCACGGCATCGGTCTGGCAGGGTTCGTGCGCCGCCTGCTCGCGCGCCCGCCGATTCTGGCGGGCGATCTCGTCCACCGCCGCGTTCTGCTCGATGGGGTGAAGGCCCGCGCCCCCGTGCGCCTCTCGGCCCGGATCGAGCGGGATCCGGTTTTCGGCTGATTCAGAGCATCGTGCGGACCCAGCGGGCCGCGTCGAACGATGCTCTCTTCTCAGGAGAATGCATCGGATCTGCCCCAAAAGTGCGAATCCACTTTTGGGGCAGATGCTTTAGCCCTGCAGTTTCCCGCGCTTCAGATGCTCGTCGAGGCGAGGCATGATCTCCACGAAATTGCAGGGGCGATAGCGGTAGTCGAGCTGGGTGATGAGAATCCCGTCCCAGGCATCCTTGCAGGCTCCGGGAGAGCCCGGCAGCACGAAGATGAAGGTGGCGTTGGCCACGCCCGCCGTGGCGCGCGACTGGATCGTGGAGGTGCCGATCTTGTCGTAGGAGATGCGGTGGAAGACGGCGGAGAAACCGTCCATGCGCTTCTCGAACAGGGGCTCGATGGCTTCGGGCGTGACGTCCCGGCCGGTGAAGCCCGTGCCGCCGGTGGTGATGATCACGTCGATGGCGGAATCAGCGATCCAGCTTTTCACCTTCCCGCGGATGGCGTCTACGTCGTCCGGCACGATGGCGCGATCCCCGAGCCGGTGACCCGCCTTCGTGATCCGCTCGGCAAGGGTCGATCCCGACTTGTCCTCGTCGAGGGAGCGCGTGTCGGACACGGTGAGAACCGCGATGGACAGGGGAATGAAGGTGAGCGTTTCGTCGATGCCGGGCATGAGGCTTGAATCCCTTGGGGAGCATTCACCTCTTTCGTCATACCCGGCCTTGCGCCGGGTATCCACGTCTTTGGCTGCGCTGCGGTGCTAAGACGTGGGTGGCCGGGTCAAGCCCGGCCATGACGTAGGCGTGAAACCTTACAGCCGCGCCGCCCTGAACGTATCGCAGGCCTGGATCGAGCCGCTCTTCAGGCCCGTCGTGAGCCAGGTCATGCGCTGCTGAGAGGAGCCGTGGGTGAAGGAATCCGGCACGACGCGGCCTTGGCCCTGCTGCTGCAGCTTGTCGTCGCCGATGGCTTCGGCGGCGCGGATCGCCTCTTCGATGTCGCCCTGTTCGAGCGATTTCCAGCGCTGGTTGGAATGGTGCGCCCACACGCCCGCCAGGCAATCGGCCATCAGCTCGACGCGCACGGAGAGCTGGTTCCGTTCCGCTCCGCCGACCTCGCGCTGACGCTCCTGGACGCGGGGCAGGATGCCGAGCAGGTTCTCCACATGGTGCCCAACCTCGTGCGCGAGCACATAGGCATAGGCGAAATCGCCGCCCGCGCGGAAGCGGCGCTGCATCTCCTCGAAGAAGGAGAGATCGATGTAAACGGTCTGGTCGAGGGGACAGTAGAACGGACCCATGGCCGATTGCGCGCCGCCGCAGCCCGAGCGGGTCGCGCCGGAGAACAGCACGAGCTTCGGCTCGCTGTACTGCCGGTTGGCCTGCTGAGGCAGAACCGTCTTCCACACGTCCTCCGTGTTGCCGAGAATGGCCGAGGCGAAGCGCCCCGCCTCGTCCTGCGGCGTGCCCTGACGGCCCTGCTGCTGCTGATAGCCCGAGCCGCCGCCGTTGATCATCTCGGCGCCGCCGATCAGGATGCGCGGGTCGATGCCGAGCGCCCAGCTGATCAGGCCCAGAACCACGATGGTGCCGATACCGAGGCCACCCGCGCCGCCCATGCCCATGCCGCGGCGGTCTTCCACATTGGACGAGGTTCGAAAGTCTTCCCAGCGCATGTTTCACCTACGAACAGCGGCCTCACTTGCCGCAGGAACTTAAGGCGTGAGCATATAGCTCGGTTCCGGATTGGGCTGAAGGAGGCTCATTCCCGCCCGTCGAGCGCCCGCCTCAGGGACATGAAATCGCGCCAGCCGAGGCGCTTCTGAAGGGGCTGGCGCAGGAGATAGGCCGGGTGCAGGGTCGGAAGCGCGCGGATCTCGCGGCCGTCCTCCGTCTTGTAGGTGAACCAACGGCCACGGGTGCGAAGGATCCCGTCTTTGAGGCCGAGAAGGTTCTGCGCCGCGGGACCGCCGAGGCAGAGCAGGAATTCAGGATTGGCCAGCTCGATCTGGCGCGCGATGAACGGCTTGCAGATCGCGACTTCCTGCGGCGTCGGCGTACGGTTGCCCGGCGGCCGCCAGGGCACGATGTTGGCCACGTAGACCTGACTGCGATCGAGGCCGATGGTGGCGAGCATCCGGTCGAGCAACTGGCCGGAGCGGCCCATGAAGGGCTTGCCGATCCGGTCCTCGTCCGCTCCGGGGGCTTCGCCCACCAGCATCACCCGACCGTCCGGGTTGCCGTCCGCGAAGGCGAGGTTCTTGGCGGAGAATTTCAGGGCGCAGCCCTCGAACCCGGCCAGGATCGTCTCGAGCTCTTCCAGGGATTGCGCATGGCGAGCCTGCTCGCGGGCGAGGCTCGCGACCTCGTCGGGCGCGCTGGCGGCGGCCTTGGGCAGCGCCCGGGGCAGGGAAGGCGAGACGGTCGAGGGGGTAGCGGCGCCCGCGCGCTGAGGGGCCGGCCTGGATTGAGCAGGCTCGGGCTTCGGCTCCGCGAAGCGGTTATGCGGGGTCTCGTCGAGGGCAAGATCCACCCCCGCCTCGACATGGAAGTCGAGGAGCGCCTTCAAAGCATCGTGGTCGGACGGGAGATCCTGCATGGATCGTATGTAAGCATTCCGGGGCGGATGAACAACTCAGGTCAGCAGGAACTCCTGAGCCATCATCAACTTTGGGGAGGCCGAACCCGCGCTCAGGAGATCAGGTCGAACAGCGTCGGGCTCTCATCCCGCCGAGCCCCCTCGATGGCGAGCAGCCGGCGCTTCGTCATGCCGCCCCCATTGGCTGAAAATCCGCCGAGCTTGCCGCCTGCGGCGACGACCCGGTGGCAGGGCACGATGATGGCGAACGGGTTTTTCCCGAGCGCCTGGCCGATGAGCCGGGCGTTGTCGATTCCGAGCCGGGACGCAATCTCACCATAGGTCAGGACCCGGCCGGGCGGGATGGCGCGGGCGACGCCGTAGACACGCCTGTGAAGGTCCGGCACGCCATCCATGTCCAGAGGCACGGCGGACAGATCGCGCGGCTCGCCCTTCAGCAGGGCGAACACATCCGCGATGACCGCCTGGATGGCGGGCGGGGGAGGGGCTTCGGAGATGCCCGGAAAACGCTTGGCGAGGCGGCCGCGCGTTCTGGACGCGTCGTCCTCCGGCAACTGCACGCCGACGATGCCGCGGCCGTTCCAGGCGAGGCCGCACAGGCCGATGGGCGTGTCGAAGAGCGTGTAAGATGCTTTTCGCTCGGAGGGGTGATCCTGCATGCGCCTATTCTAAGCGCTCCGAAGGAGGCGGACAACTTCGGGATCCGTCCGGTTTTCATGGCCGTCGAGACGAGCGGGCATGATCGGATTTCGGCATAACCTTATACTGAAAGGGAACTTTCAGGGTCGGGACAATGAAGTTAGGAACAGTCCTCAGCAAAGACAGGACTTGAGAAGCCGAGCGGATTGTTCATATGCAAACCGTCTGAAGCGCCCGGCTTTGAAGTCGCGTATTGGAGAACACTCATGTCCGATCTGCCCGCCCGTGAATCCATGGAGTTCGACGTCGTCGTCGTCGGCGCCGGCCCTGCTGGTCTGGCGACGGCGATCCGGCTCAAGCAGCAGGCGGCGGAACAGGGCGCGGATCTCTCCGTCGTGGTGGTGGAGAAGGGTTCCGAGGTCGGCGCCCACATCCTCTCCGGCGCGGTGATCGATCCGATCGGTCTCGACGCCCTCGTGCCGGACTGGCGCACCGACCCGGACCGTCCCCTGAAGACGGAAGTGACGGCGGACGAGTTCATGTATCTGGGCCATGCGGGCGGCGTGAGGCTGCCCAACGTGTTCATGCCCAAGCTCATGAACAACCACGGCAACTTCGTCGGCTCGCTCGGCAACGTCGCCCGTTATCTCGGCCGCAAGGCGGAGGAGCTGGGCGTCGAGATCTATCCGGGCTTTCCCGCGTCCGAGGTGCTGGTCGAGGACGGCAAGGTGGTGGGCGTCGCCACGGGCGACATGGGCATCAGCCGCAACGGCGAGCCCAACGCCAACTTCACCCGTGGCATGGAGCTGCGCGCCAAGTACACGATCTTCGGGGAGGGTGCGCGCGGTTCGCTCACCAAGCAGATGGTCGAGCGTTTTGGCTTGAATGCGGGCCGTGACCATCAGAAGTACGGCATCGGCATCAAGGAACTCTGGCAGGTGAAGCCGGAGAAGTTCCAGGCAGGTCTGGTGCGCCATTCCATGGGCTGGCCTCTCCCGAACAATGCGGGCGGCGGCTCCTGGCTCTACCATTTCGACGACAATCTCGTGTCGGTCGGCTTCGTGGTGCACCTCAACTACAAGAACCCGACCCTGTCGCCCTTCGACGAGTTCCAGCGCTTCAAGACCCATCCGATGGTGCGCGACGTGTTCGAGGGCGCCAAGCGCATCGGCTACGGGGCGCGCGCCATCATGGAGGGCGGCTGGCAATCCGTGCCGCGCCTTTCCTTCCCGGGCGGCTGCCTCGTGGGCGACTCGGCGGGCTTCGTGAACGTGCCGCGCATCAAGGGCAGCCACAACGCGATCCTGTCCGGCATGCTCTGCGCAGACCACGTCCTTGCGGCGCTGCAGGCGGGCCGGGCGAACGACGAGGTCGCGTCCTACGAGGACGCCTGGCGCTCCTCGCCGATCGGCTACGACCTGAAGCGCGTGCGCAACGTGAAGCCGCTCTGGTCGAAATACGGCACGGCGGCGGGCGTGGCGCTCGGCGGCCTCGACATGTGGTTGACGGAGCTGTTCGGCTGGTCGCCCTTCGGCACGATGAAGCACGGCAAGCCGGACCACGAGTGCCTGCTGCCGCTCTCCCAGGTGACGCCGATCCAATACGAAAAGCCCGACGGCGTGCTCACCTTCGACAAGCTGTCGTCGGTGTTCTTGTCCAACACCAATCACGAGGAGGATCAGCCGGTCCATCTCAAGGTGAAGGACATGGGCCTGCAGAAGGCCTCCGAGCACGACGTCTATGGCGGCCCGTCGCAGCGCTACTGCCCGGCCGGCGTCTACGAGTGGGTGGAAGGCGAGGGCGGCGTTCGCTTCCAGATCAACGCGCAGAACTGCGTCCACTGCAAGACCTGCGACATCAAGGATCCGAACCAGAACATCGTCTGGACCACTCCCGAAGGCGGCGGTGGGCCGAACTACGTGAACATGTGACTTTGCCGGGTCTTCCGTCCGCAAGAAGCCTTCATGACCGTCATCCCCGGGCTTGTCCCGGGGATCCACGTCTTCTTTGGCGCTGTGGCTTCAAGACGTGGATGGCCGGGACAAGCCCGGCCATGACGGGGGAAGGGCCGTGACGAAATCCTCCTCACGAGGCTTTTACGGCCCCAGCGGCAATCTCCCCCCTTGCCGCAACAGGTGGGAAACGCCATTCTCCGGCCTGATTTGGCGCACATCTCCTTCCTTCCTTGCCCCGAGATGTCGCGATGATTGGAGCCGCGCTTCGTGCCCACGTTCAAATTGCCTTTGACCCGCAAGGGTTTACCCGCTCTCGTTCTGGTGGCAGCCGGCCTTCTGGCCTCGCCCGCCTCGGCGGTCAACACGGACCCGAATGATGCTCTGACTCCCGCCCAGAGCCTGGAGGGCAACTTCCTCTCGGCCTATGTGGCCGGTTCCGCTCGCGATACGGAAGCCGCCGCCCTTTATTTCCGCGAGGCCATCCAGGGCGACCCTAGCAATCAGGAGCTTCTGGAGCGCGGCTTCGTGGCGTTCCTCGGCAACGGCTCCATGCAGGAGGCCTACCGGGCGGCCGAGCGCCTCTCCAAGCGCGATTCGACCAACAACCTCGCTCAGTTCGCTCTCGCCGTCCGCTCGATGAAGGCGCAGAAATACGCCGATGCCCGCACCCGCCTCAGCAAGGGAATGCGCGGCCGTCAGGCGGATCTCACCGCAACGCTCCTGACCGCGTGGGCCTATGCCGGCGCCAAGGACGGCAAGCAGGCCCTGGCCACGGTCGACAAGCTCAAGAGCGAGCGCGCCTTCAACCAGTTCCGGGAATATCACGCGGCCCTGATCGCCGACGTGATCGGCAACACGAAGGAGGCCGAGAAGCGCTTCAAGGCCGCCTATGAGGGTGAGAAGAACACCTTGCAGGTGGTCGATGCCTATGGCCGCTTCCTGGCCAAGCAGGGCAAGAAGGACGAGGCGATCGCCGTCTACAAGGCTTTCGACGAGCTCGCCCCGCGTCATCCCATCGTCAAGGCGGCCCTGACGGCCCTGGATGAGGGCAAGCCCCTCACGCCGCTCGTCACGAATGCGCAGGACGGCGCGGCCGAGCTGCTCTACGGCCTCGGCGTGGTGGGCAACACCCAGGGCGACGAGCTGACCGCCATCATCTATCTCCAGCTCGGCCTGGACCTGAAGCCGGACCATGCGCTGGCTCTGATCACCCTCGGAGACGTCTACGAGCGCCTGAAGCAATACGAGCAGGCGAACGCCATGTTCGACCGCGTTCCGAAGGATGCGCCGGTCCGCACGAGCGCCGATATCGCCATCGGGCAGAACTATGAGCAGATGGGACGCGGCGAAGAGGCCATGGCCTATCTCGACAAGCTCATGAAGGAGCGCCCGGACGACGTCGAGGTGGTGATGGCGCTCGGCAACGTGCAGCGCTCGCGCAAGAAGTTCGCGGAGGCGGCCGAGACCTACGGCAAGGCCATCGAGCTCGTCGGGACGCCCCAGCGCGGCCACTGGATCCTCTTCTTCTACCGCGGCACGTCCTATGAGCGGGCGAAGCAGTGGGACAAGGCGGAAGCCGATCTCAAGAAGTCGCTGGAACTGGTTCCCGACAGCCTGCCCGCCGGCAAGGCGCAGGTGATGAACTATCTCGCTTATTCCTGGGTCGATCGGAACGAGAACATCGACGACGCCTTCAAGATGCTCACGAAGGCCGTGGAACTCGCCCCGCGCGACGGCATGATCATCGATTCCCTCGGCTGGGCCTATTACCGCCTCGGGCGCTACGAGGATGCGGTGCGGGAGCTGGAAAAGGCCGTCGAGCTCAAGGCTGGCGATCCCACGATCAACGACCACCTGGGCGACGCCTATTGGAAGGTCGGCCGCAAGATCGAGGCGAAGTTCCAGTGGGATCACGCGAAGGCGTCGAATCCCGAGCCGGAAGACCTCGTGAGAATTCTCAAGAAGATCGACAACGGCCTGGAGGACGATCCGAACCCCGCAGCGGCGGACAGCACGCCCGCTCCGGCGCCCGCTCCTGTGCCGCAGAGCGGCGGCTAGGCCCGATCCGCCTTTGTTTTCTTCGTCATGGCCGGGCTTGTTCCCGGCCATCTTCGTTTCTGGACCCTCGATACGCGGATACCCGGCGCAGGGCCGGGCATGACGGCGGAGGATCCTTCTTCCCATCCCTCGATCTCTGAGGCATGGAAAAGGCATGTCGCAGCCTCTCGCCACCCGCGCTCCCGCCAAGATCAACCTGACGCTCCACGTCCTGGGGCGGCGGCCGGACGGCTATCACGAGCTCGAAAGCCTCGTGGCCTTTGCGGAGGTGGGTGACGACCTTCGGCTCGTGCCGGGCCCGCATCTCTCCCTGCAGGTCAGCGGCCCGACGGCCGCATCGGCGGGCAACGATGCGGACAATCTCGTCCTGAAGGCTGCGCGCCTTCTGGCGGAGCGGGTGCAAAATCTCGAGTCTGGTGCTTTCCACCTGGTCAAGCGCCTGCCCGTCGCCGCGGGAATCGGCGGAGGATCATCCGACGCGGCGGCGGCTCTGAGATTGCTGGCGCAGCTCAACAATCTGCCCCTGTCGCATCCGGCCCTGCGCGAGGCGGCGCGGTTGACCGGCGCGGATGTGCCGGTCTGCCTCGATCCCCAGGCCCGCATGATGCGCGGGATCGGGGAGGCGCTCGGGCCCTGTCTGGCCTTGCCGCCGCTCTTCGTCTTGCTGGTCAATCCCCGCGTGCCCGTCGAGACGCCTGCCGTGTTCAAGGCGCTCGGATTGCAGCCGGGGCAATCCCTGGGCGGCGCACCGCATCCCGATGCGGAGACGGTTTCCGTTCATGCCCTGCTGGAGGATCTGAAGGCTGCGCGCAACGATCTCCAACCCGCCGCTCTCATGGTTCAGCCGGTGATCGGGGAGGCGCTTGAACGCGTCGCCCGGACCGAGGGCTGCCGTCTCGCGCGCATGTCCGGCTCGGGAGCGACCGTGTTCGGGCTTTATGAGACTGCCGGAAACGCTGCCGATGCAGCCCGTGTCCTCCTCGACGCCAAGCCGAACTGGTGGGTGGAGGCGACAAGGCTTCGGTAGAGACCGGCCGATGGCCGCTTCTTCGTCGTCATCCCCGGGCTCGACCCGGGGATGACGACGCTGGTGGTGAAGTTCTTACCAGGCCGGGATGATGGCGCCCTTGAAGCGCTCTTCCAGGAACTTGGCGACTTCCGGAGACTGGTAGGATTCCACGAAGGTCTTGATCTCCGGGCGGTTCTCGTCGCCCTGACGGGCCGCGATGAAGTTCGCGTAAGGATTGCCCTCGCGCTTCTCGACCGCGATCGTGTCCTTGCGGATGTCGAGACCGGCATTGAGCGCATGGTCGGTGTTGATCACCGCTGCGTCGAGATCGGGCAGGGCGCGGGGCAGCTGCGCCGCGTCGAGTTCGGAGAACTGGATGCTCTTCGGGTTCTCGGCGATGTCGAGCAGGCTCGGCGACAGGCCCTTGCCGTCCTTCAGCTTGATCAGACCCTCCTGGGCCAGAAGGTTCAGCGCGCGGCCGCCGTTGCTCGGGTCGTTCGGGATGCCGATCTTCGCGCCCTTCTTCAGATCGGCGACGGCCTTCACCTTGGACGAGTAGAGGCCGATCGGCTGCACGAAGGTGAAGCCCACGGGCACGATCTTGTAACCGCGCGCCGCGATCTGGGCGTCGAGATAGGGCTTGTGCTGGAAGGCGTTGGCGTCGAGATCCTTGCGCTCCAGCGCTTCGTTCACGAGCGCGTAGTCGGAGAAGGGAACGAGCTCGACATTCAGGCCCTTGCCGGCGGCGACCTTCTTGACGACCTGCGCCACCTCTTCCTCGGCCCCGGACATGACGCCGACCTTGATGCTCTTCTGCTGGGCGGCGGCGGGCAGCGCCACGGCCATAGCGGCCCCGAGGGCGAAGGTCGCGGAGAGGAGAGTGCGACGGGTGAAGACGGACATGGGAACACCTTTCAGGCAAGATCTGTCGGGGCTTCAACACGAAGCCGGACATGTGGTTCGGGGAAGGTGAAGGACGATCAGGGCGCGAAGCGACAACACCGCTCGGCGTGAGAATGCCGATGGGTCGGTCTCAGTGCCGGCGTGAATGTTGGGCGCGTCATGGCCAATCGTCCCTCATGAACCACGAGGCGGAAGCCGCTCGTGGCGCTTTAGCCTTTGATGACGCGGGGCAAGCTGCTCGTCTCAAATCACCGCGGTCCTGAAGCGGCGCAGCCGCCTCAGGACAGGGACGTTTGTATATCGGCCGATTTTTATGTCAATCAGATTGTTCTGTAAAAAGAACAATCCTGCCATGCTCAGTGGGCTCGGGCGATGCAGAAATCGACGGCTTCCAGGAGGGCCTGCTTCATCGGGCTCGACGGGAAGAGGGCGAGGGCGTCCCGCGCCATGGAGCCGTAATGGCGGGCGCGCTCGATGGTGTCCTCCAGCGCCTTGTGGCGGCGCATGATCGCGACGGCCTGTTCCAGGTCGCCATCCTCGATGGTGCTCTGTTCGAGCACGCGCTTCCAGAAGGCGCGCTCCTCGGCCGAGCCGCGGCGGAAGGACAGGACGACCGGAAGCGTGATCTTACCTTCGCGGAAATCGTCGCCGACGTTCTTGCCCAGCGTCGCAGCCTTGCCGCCGTAATCGAGCGCGTCGTCCACGAGCTGGAAGGCGATGCCGAGATTCATGCCGTAGGAGCGGCAGGCGGCCTGCTCCGCCTTGGGGCGGTTGGCGATCACGGGGCCGACCTCGCAGGCGGCGGCGAAGAGCTCCGCCGTCTTGCCGCGGATCACGGCGAGGTATTCGTCCTCCGTCGTCTCGGTGTTCTTGGCGGCGGCGAGCTGCATGACCTCGCCCTCCGCGATCACGGTGGCGGCGGCGGAGAGAATGTCGAGGGCGCGCAGCGAGCCCACTTCCACCATCATGCGGAAGGCCTGGCCGAGCAGGAAGTCGCCCACGAGCACGCTCGCCTCGTTGCCCCATTTGATGCGGGCGGCGATCTTGCCCCGGCGCATGTCGCTCTCGTCCACCACGTCGTCGTGGAGAAGGGTGGCCGTGTGCATGAACTCGACGGCCGCCGCGAGCTTCACATGCCCGTCGCCCTCGTAGCCGGTCAGGCCGGCGGTCGCGAGGGTGAGCATGGGGCGCAGGCGCTTGCCGCCGGAGGAGATAAGGTGATTGGCCACCTCCGGGATCATGGTGACCTCGGATCCCGTGCGCGACAGGATCATCGCATTGACCCGCTGCATGTCGGCGGCCACAAGGGAGACGAGCTTCTCGATGCCCGCATTCTTTTCAGGATGCTTATCTTCGAAAGGAACAACGACGCCCACGTCTCAATCCCGGGTTGCCGGCCGGCTTGGCCGGTAGGAATATCATTCACGGTGGCATGGCACTTTCCATGCTGCAATGCAAACATCTGCCGCAGAGGAAAGTTGTCAGCCGATGGTCGAAATCGTCCGCACCAACGATCTCGTTCTGGTTGGCTTCCTACAATCCTTATTGGAGAACGCCAATATCCCCGTTCTTGTGGCCGACATGCACATGAGCGCGCTGGAAGGGATGATCGGCGCGTTTCCCAGACGGCTCCTGGTGCCCGATGACGATGCGGATCAGGCCCGCCGGCTGATCCGCGACGCGGGTCTCGAAGGCGAGCTGCGCCAAGGCTAGGTCCATGAGTGAGTTCACGAAAGATTGTCTGCTCGGCGGCAAGGTGTCCCTGATGCAGCCCGCCAAGGGGCATCGCGCCGGAACCGATGCCGTGCTGCTGGCTGCGTCCGCTCCCGCAAAAGCTGGGGACAGGGTGGTCGACGTGGGCGCGTCCACCGGGGCCGTGGGCCTGATGGTGGCAGCCCGCGAGAGCGAGGTGCGCCTCGCTTTCGTGGAGCGGGATGCCGCCCTTGCCGAGCTATGCCGCTCGAATTGCCGGGAAAACGGGATCGAGGCCGAGGTGATCGTCACGGACGTTCTCGACAAGGCCGCCCGCCGCGCGGCGGGCCTGCATCCCGAAACGGCCGACCTGGTTCTGACCAATCCGCCTTTTCTCGAGGAGGGGCACGCGCGAATCTCTCCGGACGAGGGGAGGGCGGCCGCCCATGCGTTGCCTGCGGGAGGGCTGGAGACCTGGATGAAGGCGTGCCTCGGGCTGCTCAGGCCCAAGGGCCGCTTCATCCTGATTCACCGGGCCGACCGGCTGGCCGAGTGCCTGGATGGCCTGAACGGTCCGTTGGGGGAGCTGACGCTGCGCTTCGTGCATCCGAGCGCCGGGAAGCCTGCGATTCGCGTCCTCATCGCGGGCACGAAGGGGAGCCGGGCGCCCCTGACGATCCTGCCGCCTGTCATCCTCAATGGACCCGACGGGCGCTTCACGCCTCATGCCCTGGCCTTGCACATGGGAGAGGCCGACCTCCTGTGAAAAAAGGGCGCCGGAGGGCGCCCTTCTCGAGATTACCAGCGATAGCCGGGCCTGCGGACTGTGCGGCACACCTCGACACCCCGGCGAACCCACCGGTAGCCGTTCCAGACCCGCCGGGGCTCGACCCAGCAGCGGCGAACGGTCCGAACCGGACGATAGACCGGCGCGGGGCGATAGCCGTAACGATAGCCGCGATAATGCGGGCGGCCGTATTCGTGACGCACCACGACGGGGCCCGCGCGGTAGCCGTAGCCATAGCCGTGGCCGTAATAGGGCTGGGCCTCAGCCTGCGGGGCGGCCAGGCCGGCCACGCCAAGGGTGGCAAATCCCAGAAGACCGAAAAGTAGCTTGCGCATATCATTCTCTCCTTCGCCGTTTTGGGCTCGCGTCCAGAGCGGCCGGTGGGTGAATCTCCGTAATGCCCCGTTTCTAAGGAGATTTAACTGAACGAAGGCCGAAGGTTTCCCTAACGAGATGTTCATCTTGGGAAGCTCTGCTTCATGCACTACATGTGAGCCATGGCTCAGACATCTCTCTCCTCCATGCTTCCTGCCCGTCTCCAGTTCCTTCTGCCGAGCCGATTCCGCAGCTATCGCGACCCCGTCGTGCCGGTTCTTCGCCTGTCGGGCGCGATCGGGGCCGTTATGCCGTTCCGCTCGGGTCTGGCCATGTCGAACGTGGCGCAGATGCTGGAGCGGGCGTTTTCCGTTCCGGGCGCGAAGGCCGTGGCCATCGTCATCAATTCGCCCGGCGGGTCGGCCGCCCAGTCGCACCTGATCTTCAAGCGAATCCGCAGCCTGGCGGACGAAAAGAAGATCCCGGTTCTCGCCTTCGTGGAGGATGCGGCAGCCTCCGGCGGCTACATGATCGCCTGCGCGGCGGACGAGATTTTCGCGGACCCCGCCTCCATCGTGGGCTCCATCGGCGTGGTGTCGGCGGGCTTCGGCTTCCAGGAGCTTATCGCCCGCCTCGGTGTGGAGCGACGCGTGCATACGGCCGGCGAGAACAAGGCGATGCTGGACCCGTTCAGGCCGGAGAATCCGGAGGACGTGGCCCGTCTCAAGGGCCTTCAACGCAAGATTCACGAGGTTTTCGTGGAGCTTGTCCGCACCCGCCGGGGCGAGAAGCTCAACGATTCCTACGAGGATCTCTTCTCCGGCGCCTTCTGGGTGGGGGCGGAGGCTCTGGACCTTGGCCTCATCGACGGCCTCGGCGATATCCGCACCATCCTGCGCGAGCGCTTCGGAGAAGAGGTACAGCTACGCATGATCGAGCCGGCCCGTCCCCCTTTGCTGGGGCGCCTTTTCGGACGCCGTTCGGTGACCGGGGGAGGTCTGATCGATCCCGGCGAGATCGTCGGGGCCCTGGAGGAGCGGGCGGCCTGGGCGCGGCTGGGATTGTAAGGATTGCGCTGCCTCCAACTCTCACCCGTCATCCCCGGGCTTGTCCCGGGGATCCACGTCTTAGCGGCGCTGCCGTTCCCAAGACGTGGATGGCCGGATCAAGTCCGGCCTTGACGGGAAGGGGGGCCGGGACGCGCCATGGCGGCAAGCGCACCCCGCGCTTGACTTCGAGACTCCATCATCCCAAGGGTTCGCCAGACATTTTCAAGACCGGACGCCATTGATGACGAGCGAACCTGCGCACATGAATCCCGCGCGCTCTTTCCAGGGCCTGATCCTCACGCTCCAGCGCTACTGGGCCGAGCAGGGCTGCGTCATTCTCCAGCCCTACGACATGGAAGTCGGCGCAGGCACCTTCCACCCGGCCACGACCCTGCGGGCCTTGGGCCCCAAGCCCTGGCGCGCGGCCTATGTGCAGCCCTCCCGCCGCCCGAAGGACGGGCGCTACGGCGAGAACCCGAACCGCCTTCAGCATTACTACCAGTTTCAGGTGATCCTGAAGCCGAATCCGTCGAACCTGCAGGACCTCTATCTCGGCTCCCTGAAGGCGATCGGCATCGATACGGCGGTCCACGATGTCCGGTTCGTCGAGGACGATTGGGAGAGCCCGACGCTCGGCGCCTGGGGACTCGGCTGGGAATGCTGGTGCGACGGCATGGAAGTGTCCCAGTTTACCTACTTTCAGCAGGTGGCGGGCTTCGAGTGCTCGCCGGTCGCCGGTGAGCTGACCTACGGCCTCGAGCGCCTCGCCATGTACCTGCAGGGCGTGGAGTCCATCTACGACCTCAATTTCAACGGCCTCGAAGGCGACCGGAAGGTCACCTACGGCGACGTGTTCCTGCAGGCCGAGCAGGAATATTCGCGCCACAACTTCGAATATGCCGACACGGAGATGCTGTTCCGCCACTTCCGCGACGCGGAAGCCGCCTGCCGCAAGTATCTCGAAGCGGGCGAGCCCAAGGAGGGCTCCAACGACAGCCGCCATCTCATGGCGCTGCCGGCTTACGACCAGTGCATCAAGGCGAGCCACATGTTCAACCTGCTCGACGCGCGGGGCGTGATCTCGGTCACCGAGCGCCAGAGCTACATCCTGCGCGTCCGCGAACTGGCGAAGGCCTGCGGCGCGGCATGGCTGAAGACCGAGGGCGGGGGCGTGGCCGCGTGAATCACCACCGTGTTCCCTCCCCCTTGTGGGGAGGGCTAGGGTGGGGGTGCCGGCTCCCCAACACTAAGCTCCAGGCTCCCATGCCCCGAACGACAAAAGCAGGAACACTTCGCTCCAGGGGCCTCCGCCGGCGGATGACGGATGCCGAGAAGCGTCTCTGGTGGCATCTGGAGCGCATTCCGCTCGCCGATACGCATTTCCGCAAGCAGGCTCCCATCGGCCCATACGTGGCGGACTTCGTCTGTCATGGAGCCAAGCTGATCCTGGAAATCGATGGAAGCCAGCACGGCTTCGAAGCCGGTCTCCAGGCCGATGCGGCACGAAGCGCCTGGCTGACGACGCAAGGCTACAGAGTTCTTCGATTCTGGAACCATGAAGTGATGAATCAGATCGATGTCGTGCTCGACACGATCTATGCGGCTCTTTACACCGCAGCTTCGAACGGCGCTGGCGCCGACACCCCCACCCCTAACCCCTCCCCACAAGGGGGAGGGGAATAGAGCGGCGAACCGATTATGCCCGATCTTCTCCTTGAACTCTTTTCCGAAGAAATCCCCGCCCGCATGCAGCGCCGCGCGGCGGAGGATCTGAAGAAGCTCGTCACCGATGCGCTGGTGGAGCGCGGCTTCCTCTACGAGGGGGCACAGGCCTTCTCCACACCGCGCCGCCTCGCGCTCACCATCATGGGCCTGCCCGTGAAGGGGCAGGACGTGCGCGAGGAGCGCAAAGGTCCGCGCGTGGGCTCGCCCGATGCGGCGATCCAGGGCTTCCTGAAAGGCGCGGGGCTCTCCTCCATCGATCAGGCGAAGATCGAGAGCGATCCGAAGAAGGGCGAATTCTATGTCGCCATCATCGAGAAGCCCGGCCGCGCGACCACGGACGTGCTGGCTGAGATCCTGCCGCAGATCGTCAAGACATTCCCCTGGCCCAAATCGATGCGCTGGGGGGCGGCGTCCGCCGAGCCCGGCTCGCTTCGCTGGGTGCGTCCCCTGCAATCGATCCTCTGCACCTTCGGCCCCGAAACGGAGGATCCGGAAATCGTGCGCTTCGAGGTGGACGGCATCGTCTCGAGCGACGTCACCCACGGGCACCGCTTCCTCGCGCCGGGCGAGATCCGCGTGAAGCGCTTCGACGATTACGTGCCCGCGCTGGAGCGCGCGAAGGTGGTGCTCGACGCGGATCGCCGCAAGGACATGATCCTGCACGACGCCAAGGATCTCGCTTTCGCGCAGGGCCTCGAACTCGTCGAGGACGAAGGCCTGCTGGAGGAGGTCTCCGGACTCGTGGAATGGCCGGTGGTGCTCATGGGCTCGTTCGACGAAGCCTTCCTCGACATTCCGCCCGAGGTGATCCGCACCACCATCCGCGCGAACCAGAAATGCTTCGTGCTGCGCGATCCTGCGACCGGTAAGCTCGCGAACAAGTTCATCCTCGTCTCCAACCTCCTCGCGACGGATGGCGGCAGGACGATCGTCGGCGGCAACGAGCGCGTGGTGCGCGCCCGCCTCTCCGACGCCAAGTTCTTCTGGGAGACGGACCAGAAGGTGAAGCTGGAAGACCGGCTGGAGAAGCTGAAGGCCATCGTCTTCCACGAAAAGCTCGGCACCCAATACGAGCGCGTGGAGCGCATCGCGGCGCTCAGCAGGGAGCTTGCTCCTATCGTCGGCGCCGATCCCGCTCTCGCCGAGCGCGCCGCGCGTCTCGCCAAGGCCGATCTCGTGACCGAGATGGTCGGCGAGTTCCCCGAGCTGCAGGGCCTCATGGGTCGCTACTACGCGACCCTGCAAGGCGAGAATCCGTCCGTCGCCGCCGCCATCGAAGAGCACTACAAGCCTCTCGGCCCCTCCGACCGGGTGCCGACCGATCCGGTGTCGGTTGCCGTGGCTCTCGCGGACAAGATCGACACGCTCGTGGGCTTCTGGGCCATCGACGAGAAGCCGACCGGATCGAAGGATCCCTATGCGCTGCGTCGCGCGGCGCTGGGCGTGATCAGGCTGGTGCTCGAGAACAACATCAAGCTGCCTCTCATCTCCCTATTCGCGAAGCCGTTCGCACGGGATGCCAAGGACGTTCTCTTCGAGGAGTTCCTCCAGGCGAGGAAGCTCGTCGAGGCCATCGAGGACAGCGCTTTCGCCTCGCTCGTCTCGCATCCTGCGCTGCCGGATCTCGAATCGATCTTCCGCCAGAGGCAGCTGGGGAACGCGGAGAGCCTGGCGCGCATCATGTATATGCGCTCGCTCGACCTCCTCTCCTTCTTCGCCGACCGCCTGAAGGTCTATCTGCGCGATCAGGGCGCGCGTCACGATCTCATCGACGCCGTGTTCGCGCTCGAAGGCCAGGACGACCTTCTCATGATCGTGCGCCGCGTCGAGGCGCTCGGCCGCTTCCTCGACACGGAGGACGGCGCGAATCTCCTTGCTGGCTATCGCCGCGCGGCGAACATCCTGCGCATCGAGGAGAAGAAGGACGGACGCGCCTATGACGAGGCGCCCGATCTCCAGATCGTGAACGATTACGGTCAGATCGAGGAGAAGGCGCTCGCCGTCGTTCTCCACGGCGCGAAGGAAGAGGCGACGAAAGCCGTCGAATCAGAGGATTTCGAGGGCGCGATGCGGGCCCTGTCCCGCCTGCGCCAGCCGGTCGACGCCTTTTTCGACAAGGTGACGGTGAATGCGGAGGATCAGGCTCTTCGCGCCAATCGCCTGCGTCTCCTCAACAGCATCCGCGAGGCGACGCGCACTGTGGCCGACTTCTCCCGGATCGAAGGGTAACAGAGTTAAATTCCCGTCGAGGTGTTGCAGGAGGGGCACAGCCAAATGCCCCTCCCGGCTCTAGGTAGTCCGCAACACCTTTTCGGGTAGACTCGCACCATGATCCGACGCCTGCTTCTCGGCGCTCTCCTGAGCGCTTCTCTGACCGCTTGCCAAACCACTCAGCAGGCCTCCGCGCCCGCCGAGGCCCCGGCGGACGACTATGCCGCCTGGTACGTCGGCTCCATGCCCGACAAGCCGTTCGACGTTCCGCTCGTCGACCGCAGAAGGATCGATGCGAAATACGCCAAGCAGACGGTGACCTACGACGGTCCCGAAAAGCCCGGCTCCATCGTGGTCGATATCGACGAGCGCATGCTCTACCTCGTGCAGCCCGACAAAAAGGCGATTCGCTACGGCGTCGGCGTGGGCAAGCAGGGCTTTTCCTGGAGAGGCATGGCATCGGTCGGGCGCAAGGGCGTCTGGCCCGCCTGGTCGCCCACCAAGACCATGGTTGGCATCAAGCCCGATCTCCCGCGCTTCCGCGAGGCCGGTCTCGACAATCCGCTCGGCGCCCGCGCGCTCTATCTCTACCAGGACGGCAGGGACATCCTCTTCCGCATCCACGGCACCAACGAGCCCTGGAGCATCGGCGACCAGGTTTCCTCCGGCTGCGTGCGCATGCTCAACGAGGACATCGTGGACCTCTACGAGCGTGTTCCCGTCGGCGCCACGGTCTACGTGAAGCGCAACGGGCGCTACCGGGTGTAAGCCCGCGATCCTGACGACACCAAGGCCGGGCATGTCCCGGCCTTTTCCTTTTTGTGGCCGCCCGGCACGTAAAAAGAGCGCCGGCGCGCCTCGCGGGCATCGAAAAGACTACTTCTTTTGCAATATAGAACCTTGGCTGTTCAGCTTGCGTTTGGGTACCAGATGCTTCAAGCCAAACCTGCGCTGCAGCAGGCGTTCCAGAAGCCAAGGGGTTAAGCGATGACGCAGTGGGTCTATACCTTCGGAGACGGCAAGGCCGAAGGCCAGGCGGGAATGAAGAACCTGCTTGGGGGCAAGGGGGCGAATCTCGCCGAGATGTCCAACCTGGGGCTGCCGGTTCCTCCGGGCTTCACGATCACCACGGAAGTCTGCACCTATTATTACGACCATGGCCGCTCCTATCCTGAAGAGCTCAAAGGCCAGGTCGAAAAAGCCCTCGACTTCGTGGGCCGGCTCACGGGCCGCACCTTCGGCGATGCTCAGAATCCGCTTCTCGTCTCCGTCCGCTCCGGCGCGCGCGCGTCGATGCCGGGCATGATGGATACGGTGCTCAATCTCGGCCTCAATGACGTGACCGTCGAGGCGCTGGCCAAGGGCGCCGGGGACGAGCGCTTCGCCTACGATTCCTACCGCCGCTTCATCACTATGTATTCCAACGTGGTGCTGGGACTCGAGCATCATCACTTCGAGGAGATCCTCGACGAGTTCAAGGACCGCAAGGGCTACTCGCTCGATACGCACATGACGGCGCAAGACTGGAAGGCGATCCTTCCGCGCTACAAGGATCTGGTCCAGAAGGAACTCGGCAAGCCCTTCCCGCAGGAGCCGCAGGAGCAGCTATGGGGCGCCATCGGCGCCGTGTTCGGCTCCTGGATGAACAACCGCGCCATCAAGTACCGGGAGCTGCACGCCATTCCCGCGAGCTGGGGCACGGCGGTGAACGTCCAGGCCATGGTGTTCGGCAACATGGGCGAGACCTCCGCCACCGGCGTCGCCTTCACCCGCAATCCCTCGACGGGCGAGAAGCTGCTCTACGGCGAGTTCCTCATCAACGCGCAGGGCGAGGACGTGGTGGCGGGCATCCGTACGCCGCAGGACATCACGGAAGCCGCCCGCATCGCGTCCGGCTCCGACAAGCCTTCCATGGAGAAGGCGATGCCGCAGGCCTATGCCGAGCTGGTGCGCATCTACGGCATTCTGGAAAAGCACTACCGTGACATGCAGGACATGGAATTCACGGTCGAGAAGGGCAAGCTCTGGATGCTCCAGACCCGCAACGGCAAGCGCACGGCGAAAGCGGCGCTGCGCATCGCGGTGGAGCTCGCCAGCGAGGGCCTGATCACGCAGGAGGAGGCGATCACCCGCGTCGAGCCCGCGGCCCTCGACCAACTCCTGCATCCGACCATCGACCCCAAGGCCGAGCGCAAGATCCTGGCTACGGGCCTTCCGGCCTCGCCGGGCGCGGCCTCGGGCGAGATCGTGTTCAACTCGGATGACGCGGAAGCCGCCAAGAAAGCCGGCCGCAAGGTCATCCTCGTGCGCGTCGAAACCTCGCCGGAGGACATCCACGGCATGCACGCGGCCGAGGGCATTCTCACCACCCGCGGCGGCATGACCTCGCACGCGGCAGTGGTCGCGCGCGGCATGGGCAAGCCCTGCGTGTCCGGCGCGGGCTCGATCCGCGTGGATTATCAGAAGCAGACCATGACGGTGGCCGGTCAGACCCTGAAGAAGGGCGATGTCCTCACCATCGACGGCTCGAACGGCCAGGTGCTGCTCGGCCAGGTGAAGATGCTGGAGCCGGAGCTGTCGGGCGAGTTCGCCACGCTCATGGGCTGGGCCGACAAGGTGCGCCGCATGAAGGTGCGCGCCAATGCGGAAACGCCGCTCGACGCCAAGACCGCCCGCAATTTCGGCGCGGAAGGCATCGGGCTGTGCCGCACGGAGCACATGTTCTTCGAAGGCGACCGCATCGTGGCGGTGCGCGAGATGATCCTCGCCGACGACGAAGCGGGCCGCAGGGCTGCTCTCGCGAAGCTGCTGCCCATGCAGCGCAAGGACTTCGTCGAGCTGTTCACGATCATGAGCGGCCTGCCGGTCACGATTCGCCTGCTCGATCCGCCGCTGCACGAGTTCCTGCCGCACACGGATGAGGAGATGGAGGAGGTGGCGAAGTCCATGAATGCCTCCGTCGACAAGCTGAAGCATCGCGCCCGCGAACTGCACGAGTTCAATCCGATGCTCGGCTTCCGTGGCTGCCGTCTCGCGGTCGCATACCCCGAGATCGCCGAGATGCAGGCGCGCGCCATCTTCGAGGCCGCGGTGGAGGCGGGCAAGCAGACGGGCAAGCCGGTGGTGCCGGAAGTGATGGTGCCGCTCGTCATGACGAAGGCGGAACTCGACCTCGTGAAGGATCGCATCGTCGCCATGGCGGAAGCGGTCGCGAAGGAAAGCGGCGTCAAGGTCGAGTATCAGGTCGGCACGATGATCGAGCTGCCGCGCGCGGCTCTGCGCGCCGGTGAGATCGCTCAATCGGCGGAGTTCTTCTCGTTCGGCACCAACGACCTGACGCAGACGACGCTCGGCATCTCGCGCGACGACGCGGCCTCGTTCCTGGGGCCCTACACGCAGAAGGGCCTCCTGCCCGCCGATCCCTTCGTCACTATCGACCAGGAAGGCGTCGGCGAATTGGTGAAGCTCGCGGCTGAGCGCGGCAGGGCAACGAAAGCCGGCATCAAGCTCGGCATCTGCGGCGAGCATGGCGGCGATCCGGCGTCGATCCATTTCTGCCAGTCAGTCGGGCTCGACTACGTGTCCTGCTCGCCCTACCGCGTGCCGATCGCGCGTCTGGCGGCCGCGCAGGCGGCGCTCGGCAACAAGGCCGCGAGCCAGGCTTAAATGGCCTTGTCTCGCGTGAGGCTTCTCTACATCGGGGCGGTGCTGGTGTCCGGCATCGCCATCGGTTTCCTCGTCAGGCTCAAGCCCGAATGGCAGCAGCTCGCCGTTCCGCCGGCCGCATGGCCTTTCGCGGTGTCGCTCGTCGTCGATCTCGTCGTCGGGCAGCTGGCGGCGCAGGGCAGGACGGAGCCGCTGACGATGAACGATCGCTTCATTGCCGTGATCGGAGCGGGGCTCATCGTCACGCTCATGACGGCCTTGTAACAAGGGGAACGAAAATGGCGCTGCACACAGGATCATGCCATTGCGGCAAGGTCGCATTCGAGGTCGAGACGGATCTCCAGCAAGTCATCGAATGCAACTGCTCCATCTGCCGCAAGAAGGGCTATCTGCTCACCTTCGTTCCGCGCGATGCGCTGAAGGTGCGCGGCGAGGAGAACCTGTCCACCTACACCTTCAACACGCATACGATCCGGCATCGTTTCTGCTCCACCTGCGGCACGGCGACTTTCGGCGAGGGCAAGCAGCCGACCGGCGAGGCAATGGCGGCGATCAATGTGCGCTGCCTGGATGAGGTCGAGTTGTCGGATTTGAAGTCCATCCCGTTCAACGGGCGGGACAAGGGCTAGGATTCGCGATCGCGCTCCGGCACCTCAAACGTCATGGCCGCACTCGTGGCGACCAAGACGTTTGAGAAACACAGAGGGTCGAAGACGTGGATGCCCGGCACAAGGCCGGGCATGACGAGGAGTGCGTTGGTGTCTCAGGCGACCGCCGTGTTTGACCGGCGCAGGCCCATGAACTGAAGCTCCGCGTACATCAGCACCACGAGCGCTTGCGCGATCACGAAGGCATAGCCTGCCCCGGTGGGCGAAACCCATCCGCTGATGAGAAGAAGCACGCTGTCGGCCGTCCAGAGAACGTTGCCGAGAATGACGGCCCAGATGAGCACCCGGTTCGTCTGTTCGCGCAGGCTGAGCCAGGCGAGGAACACGACGTAGGGCACCAGGATCGCGCCTGTGCCGCGCAGGAGCATCTCCGGCAGTCCGAGCAGATGGCTCAACGGCCCGGCCGCGAGCAGCATCAGCAGGCCGAAGGCGCCGCTTGTCGTCGCATCGGCGAGCAGCGCCTGGCGAAGGAGCGGGGAGGGGTGAAGCGTCATGGCATGTTCCTCTCGAATGTGTGGTTGACCATCGCAACCGCATCGAAGGATCACTCAGCGGGGGAAGCGCGTCGATTACCTCCGAGGTCATGGAGTTGGGCGCTGCCTCGCGCTATGGTTCGGCCATGAAGCCCGCAAAGACCACAGCCCCCGCCGTCCACCACTTCGGTGATTACCTGCGCGAATGGCGCCAGCGCCGCCGCATGAGCCAGCTCGATCTCGCGCTCGATGCCGAGATCTCCACGCGGCACTTGAGCTTTCTCGAAACCGGCCGCTCGCAGCCGAGCCGCGAGATGGTGCAGCTCCTGGCCGAAAAGCTCGACATGCCCCTGCGCGAGCGCAACGTGATGCTCGCCTCGGCGGGTTTCGCGCCGGTCTATTCCGAACGCTCCCTCGACGATCCGGCCCTGAAGAGCATGCGCGACGCCATCGATCTCGTGCTGAAGGGACACGAGCCTTATCCCGCGCTCGCCGTCGACAGACATTGGTCGCTCGTGGCGGCCAACGGCGCGCTGCTCTCGCTCGTCGACGGCGTCGACCCTGCGCTCCTGAAGCCGCCCGTGAACGTGCTGCGCCTGAGCGTGCATCCGGCCGGCCTCGCGCGGCGCATCGTCAATTTCGCGGAGTGGCGCGAGCATCTCGTCGCGCGCCTGAACCATCAGGTGAACGTCACGGGAGACGCGGTGCTCTCGGGCCTGAGCGAGGAGCTGCGCGCCTATCCGATCCCGGATGCCGCGAAGCGCTCGGCCCGGTCCCGCGAGGATCACGCGGGGCTCGTCGTGCCGCTGCAGCTCGCGACGGAGGAGGGCGTGCTCACCTTCTTCAGCACGACGACGATCTTCGGCACCCCGGTCGACGTGACCCTGTCCGAGCTCGCCATCGAAGCCTTCTTCCCGGCCGATCCGGAGACGGCGGACGCCTTGCGCCGCATGGCGGAGAAGCGTCAGGCCGCCGCAGGAGCTTAAGGTCAGGAAGGCGTTCCTCTTAACCACCCATCAACCTTAACCCCGGATAACCATAAGGAATGGAAGCCTTCTGTCCGATGCTTCCCTGGGTTGAGTGGGTGTTCGCGTGCGTCTTCGGAATCGTCGTTCTCGGGTGAGATGGATCTGCGCCACGACGGCGCCCTGGGCGCTCGCCACCGGTCTCCTGATCTCGTTCACGGCCTCCGCCAGCAACGATCCGCAGGCCGGCGTGAGCTTCACGGCGCGCGGCCCGCTGGCGCATCTCGGTCAGACCGCCCTCGTGCCCCCCATCTCCATGTCGATCGCAGGCGGCAGGCTCGATCTCGAGCGGGACGTGCTGCGGTTCGTGCCCCGTTACGATCTGCCCGACAATTTGGCGAATACGGTTCCGCCCAAGGATGACCGCAAGGCGAATGCGGGCCCCGATCCGGTGGTCGAACGTTCCGGAAAGGGCGATCCCCTCGTCGCGCCCCACGTCACCCTGTCCTTGAGGGCGAGCCAGCTGCGCTCCGACCTCGCGCAGGCGGGCGGCTCCCGTCTTCTCTTCCGGCAGGACGAGCGGCTTCTGCCGCCCACCGTTCTCATGGAGGGCGAGCTGGAGGCTCCCGACATGGAGCAGAGCTTCGAGCCGTGGGAGGCACCGGAATTCACGACCACGCGCCAATCCGTCTCCGTGCAGTCGCCCGCCGCGGCCGCCGCCGGCTCGACGGGCGCTGCGGCCAGTCCCACGACGCCGATGGTGAAGCGCGCCGTCGCCCTGTCCTCGACGACGCCCGCTCCCATGGAGGCGACGCCCGTCGAGATCGCCGCCGCCCCGGTATCCCTGCAATCGCCGCGCCTCGACAAGGGCAGCTTCGGCACGAGCTTCGTGCCGAAAGCCGACGGCATGGCGGCGCCGCGTTACGCGGATCTGATCGATCCCGACAACATGAACAAGGAGCAGCGCTGCCTCGCCGAGGCCGTCTATTTCGAGGCCCGCAGTGAGCCCGAGGAGGGTCAGGCCGCCGTGGCGCAGGTGGTGCTCAATCGCGTGAAGAGCGGTCTCTATCCGTCCTCGATCTGCGGCGTCGTCTACCAGAACCGCCACCGCCATCTGGCCTGCCAGTTCACCTTCGCCTGCGAAGGCAAGGCCCTGCGCATCACCGATTCGAGCTCCTGGGAGCGTGCCAAGCGGGTGGCGAGCGCGGTGCTCGAAGGCAAGACTTATCTCGCGGACGTGGGTGGAGCCACCCACTACCATGCGAACTACGTGCGCCCCTCCTGGGCCCGCCGCCTCAAGAAGATGGACGTGATCGGCCGTCACATCTTCTACAAGCTCAAGCCGGGGCAGACCTGAGTCGAGGGATCGCGGACCGGGAACGGGCCGCGATCCATCACGGCTTCTCATGCCAAAGCCAATAAACTTTCAATGTCGCTGATGCCGCGCTTCGGATAGGATCCGCCCTCCGATTTGCCTCCTGAGGACCGTGCCGATGTCCGCGCCTTCCACTCAAGCCCGGGTCTCCCCGGAGCTCATCGTTCTCGCCGGCTGCCTGATCGCGCTGATCACCTTCGGACCCCGCGCGTCCGTCGGGCTCTTCCAGATCCCGATGACCACCGAGTTCGGCTGGGGGCGCGACACGTTCAGCCTGGCCATCGCCCTGCAGAACCTTCTCTGGGGCGTCGGACAGCCCTTCGCGGGCGCGGTTGCGGATCGCTACGGGGCGTTCCGGGTGCTGTGCGTCGGGGCCGTGCTCTATGCGCTCGGCCTCGTGGTGATGGCCAATGCGGCGACGCCCGGAATCCTCCATCTCGGCGCGGGCGTTCTCATCGGCTTCGGCCTGTCCGGCTGCTCGTTCAATCTCGTCCTCGGCGCCTTCGGCAAGCTCCTGCCGGAGAAGTGGCGTCCCATGGCCTTCGGCGCGGGCACGGCGGCGGGCTCCTTCGGCCAGTTCCTCTTCCCGCCCATCGGCAACGCCCTCATCGACTCGTTCGGCTGGCATCAGGCGCTGGTGATCTTCGCGGGCTCCGTCCTGATCGTGATGCCCCTGGCGCTGGCGCTCGCGACCCGTCCGGGCGCGGCGGCCCAGGCCAGCGCGGCCAATGTCCCGCACCAGTCCATCAAGCAGGCGCTGACGGAAGCCTTCCAGCACCGTTCCTATGTGCTCCTGGTTCTCGGCTTCTTCACCTGCGGTTTCCAGCTCGCCTTCATCACCGCGCATCTGCCCGCTTATCTGAAGGATGCTGGCCTCTCGGCCGCTGTCGGTGGCTGGACCCTCGCCGTGATCGGCCTCGCCAATGCCTTCGGCTCCCTCGGCTCGGGCTGGCTCTCCACCCGCATGTCGAAGCGCTGGCTGCTGGCCTGGATCTATTTCGGCCGCTCGCTGGCGATTGCCGCCTTCATCCTGCTCCCGGCCTCGCCCATGAGCTCGATCGCTTTCGGCATCGCCATCGGGCTCCTGTGGCTCTCCACCGTGCCGCCCACATCCTCCCTCGTCATGCTGATGTTCGGCACCCGCTACATGGCCATGCTCTATGGCTTCGCCTTCTTCTCGCACCAGGTCGGCGGCTTCCTCGGCGTCTGGCTCGGCGGCGAGCTGTACGAGATCTACGGCAATTACACGCTCGTCTGGTGGCTCTCCATCGCGCTCGGCATCGCCTCGGCCCTGATCAACCTGCCGATCAAGGAGCGTCCGGTCGAGCGCGGTCCGGTGCTGCAGCCCGCCGAGTGAGGCTGCGTCTCGTCCGAAGGGATGAGACATGCACGCTTGCCCCGATGCCTCCCCGCGCCAACAATCGTCGCGGGGAGGATGAATTGCGATGGGAACGTTCAAGGCACTCGTCATCGACAAGACCGATGCCGGTCAATCCGTGAGCTTTCGCGATTTCGACGAGGCCGATCTGATGGACGGCGACGTCACAATCCGCGTGTCGCATTCCACCCTCAACTACAAGGACGGCCTGGCGCTGACCGGCAAGGCGCCGGTGGTGCGGCGCTTTCCGATGATCCCCGGCGTCGATCTCGTCGGGACCGTCGAGGCTTCGTCCAACCCCGCATTCAAGGCAGGCGACGCGGTGATCCTGAACGGCTGGGGCCTGGGCGAGACGCATCTCGGAGCCTATGCGCAGAAGGTGCGCGTGAAGGGCGACTGGCTGATCCCGCTGCCTGAAGGGCTCACGCCGCAGCAGGCCATGGCCATCGGCACGGCGGGCTACACCGCCATGCTCTGCCTGATGGCGCTCGAGAGGCACGGGCTGACCCCCGAGCGCGGCCCTGCCATCGTCACCGGCGCTGTGGGCGGCGTCGGCTCCGTCGCCGTCGCCTTGCTCGCCCGGGCGGGCTGGCACGTGATCGCCGCGACGGGGCGGCCCGAGGAAGCCGATTATCTGAAAGGCCTCGGCGCGGCCGAGATCCTGGAGCGCAGCGAACTCGCCGGGCCCGTGCGCCCGCTCGGCAAGGAGCGGTGGGCGGCGGGCGTCGACACGGTGGGCTCGATCCCGCTCGCGAACGTGATTTCCATGACGAAATACGGCGGCGCAATCGCGGCCTGCGGTCTGGCGGCCGGCATGGATCTGCCCTCGACCGTCGCGCCCTTCATCCTGCGCGGCGTGTCGCTGCTCGGCGTGGATTCGGTGATGGCGCCCAAGCCGCTCCGCATCGAGGCATGGAACCGGCTCGCGCGCGAGCTCGACCACGCGAAGCTCGCCGCGATGACCTCCACCATTCCCCTGAACGATGTGATGGATGCCGGAAAACGGATCGTCGCTGGTCAGGTCAAGGGGCGCGTGGTGGTGGAGATCGGCTAGAGCCGTTTCCACTTCGCCGAAAAGGCTCTAATCGGCGGGCTTCCTGCCGTGCCCCTCGATCCAGCGCCGCTGCTTTCCGATTTCGACAGCCATGAAATCCATGAAGGCGCGCACGCGGGCCGATTGGCGAAGATCGGGATGGGTGAGCAGCCACAGGCCCGCGGAGAAATCCGGATTTATGTCTGAAAGGCGCACCAGGCTGCGCTTCGCATCCGCGATGAAACAGGGAAGGGGGCCGATGCCGATCCCGGCCTCCACCGCTTCCGCAAGGCCCAGGACCGTGTTCACCTTGTAAGCGATGTTCTCCGGCTCCACGCGGTCGCGCACGAAGCGCGCCGCCTTGAGCGTCGCGAGATTGTCGCCGAGCGCAACCCAGGGCCGGTTGTAGAGCGCGGGCGAGTTGAGGTCCGTCGGGTTCTGGTGATCGGGAAAGTCTTCCAGGCGTCCGTAGATGGCCCAGGCGATCGTCGCGACGCGGCGGCCGACGAGCGTTTCCGGCGGATCGTCGGTCGCGCGGATCGCCACGTCCGCATCGCGCTTCGACAGGTTGAGGGCCTGGTTGGCGAGCACCACGTCGAGCCGCATTTCCGGGCAGGCCTTCACGAAACGCGAGAAGATGTGCGTGAGCATGTGAACGAGCAGGGTGTCGTTCGTCGTGACCCGCAACTCCCCCGCGGGCGCGACGGCCTGGCCCGCGAGCTTGCGCGTGAAGGAGGTGACGTTCTCCTCCATCTGCTCGGCGAGAGCGGACATCTCCTCGCCGGCGGGCGTCAGCACATAACCGGTCCTGTGCCGCTCGAAGAGCTTGACGCCGAGGTTCTCCTCCATCTGGCCGAGCCGTCGGAACACCGTGGAGTGATTGACGCCCAGGCGCTCGGCCGCGCCCGCGAGGCCGCTGGCCTCCGCGATGATCTTGACGAGCTTGAAATCGTCCCAGTCGAGCTGTTGCTGTTTGGCCATGTCAATTTGCACGAGTGCAATGGAAGTCCTGCATACCTAACACTGGTTTTGCATGTTGGAAAGGTTATCCTTACGTCATCGTTCATCGGCAGAGCGGCCCGGTATGCGCCGCTTGCAAAATCCTCTTTCATAACGGAGATCACATGGCCAAGGTTCTTGTGCTGTATTATTCGTCCTGGGGTCATATCGAGCAGATGGCCTATGCGGCCGCCGAAGGTGCGCGCGAGGCCGGCGCGGAGGTTGTGGTGAAGCGCGTGCCCGAGCTGGTGCCCGCCGAGATCGCCCAGGCAGCCCATTACAAGACTGACCAGAAGGCCCCCATCGCCACCGTGGAGGAGCTTCCGGAATACGACGCGATCATCTTCGGCACGCCGACCCGCTACGGCACTATGACCGCGCAGATGAAGAACTTCCTCGATCAGACCGGCGGCCTCTGGGCTCAGGGTAAGCTCATCGGCAAGGTCGGCTCGGTCTTCACCTCGACGGCGACCCAGCACGGCGGTCAGGAGGCGACCATTCTCACCACGCTGCCGGTGCTGATGCACCACGGCATGGTCATCGTCGGTCTGCCCTACAGCTTCGCCGGTCAGTCGGGCGTCGAAGAGGTGAAGGGCGGCTCGCCCTACGGCGCATCGACCATCGCGGCCGCCGACGGTTCCCGTCAGCCGAGCAAGACCGAACTCGACGGCGCCCGCTTCCAGGGCCGCCACGTGGCCGAGATCGCCGCGAAGCTCGCGGCGAAGTAAGCGCCTTACACGTCCCTTCACGATCGTCATGGCCGTCCCCGGACTTGATCCGGGGATCAGTCCCAGCCATCCACGTCTTGAGAAGCACCGCGCCTCAAAGACGTGGATCCCCGGCCCAAGGCCGGGGATGACGGAAGGCGCAGGAGAATAGGGTGCGGATCACCGCTCCGCGGCAGCGCGACGGAGGCGGTCGTTGATGGCTTCGCCCAAGCCGGTTTCCGGGACGGGCGCAACGGCAATGGTCTCCGCCTCCGATGCGTCGAGCCGACGGAGATACGAGAACAGATGAGCGGCGGCCTCCTTGAGGTCGCCGTTTTCGCTCAAGTTGAGCGCAGCCTTCGCCTGCTCGCTGCCCGGGGGCATCGCAGGGCCGAACAGCAGGGCGGCTTCGCCGGGCCGGATCTTCGTCGCGCTCAGGCGCACCTGCGCGCGCGGCGCGTAGTGCGAAGCGAGCATGCCCGGCGCGACCGGGCTGGTCCCACTCTCCGTACCGGTGACGAGGCGTTGCCCCAGGAGGGCTTCGATCGCCTCACGCGGCACGCCGCCCGGGCGCAGCAGGCGTGGCGCGCCGCCGAGGCACGCGACGATGGTGGATTCGACACCGACCTCCGACGCGCCGCCATCGACCACTGCATCGATGCGGTGGTCGAGATCTCCGAGAACGTGATCCGCATCAGTCGGGCTCACGCGGCCCGAGCGGTTGGCGGAAGGAGCGGCCACAGGGCGGCCGGTCGCCTTCAGGAGCGCATGGGCGAGGGCATGCGAGGGCACGCGCAGGCCCACGGAATCGAGGCCGGCGCGGGCGAGATCGGATACGGTGCAGGTGGGGGCGACGGGCACCACGAGGGTGAGAGGGCCCGGCCAGAAGGCCTCGGCCAGCGTCCGGGCCGTGTCGTCGAAGGCGCCTTGAATTTTCGCGGCTTCGAAGCTGTCGACATGGGAGATCAGCGGGTTGAAGCTCGGACGCTCCTTGGCGGCATAGATGCCCGCCACCGCCTCTGCGTTGGTCGCGTCGGCACCCAATCCGTAGACCGTCTCCGTCGGGAAGGCCACGAGACCGCCGCGCCTCAGAATGGCCGCGGCTTCCGCCAAACCGGCCCCGTCAGCCGCAAGACGTGCCGTGCGTCCCATTGACCCGTGATCGTTCACGTCTAAACTGTCCCTTGTCCGAGGAGCAATGATACCTTGGGCGGGTTTAATGACGCGTGGGAACGCGTCAATATGAAAAGCCGTTGCTCGAAAGGAAATGCCATGACCTACCGCGCGCCCGTGCCGGACATCGTCTTCACCATGCGCCACGTGGCGGGGTTCGACCGCGCGATCGCCGATGGGCTCTATGCAGACCTTTCCGCCGACCTGGCCCAGACCATCCTGGAGGAGGCGGGCCGCTTTGCCAATGACGTGATCGCGCCGCTCAACCGCGAGGGAGACGAGCACGGCGCGACCCTGAAGGATGGCGTCGTCACCACCGCCCCCGGCTGGAAGGAGGCCTATCGGGCCTGGACCGAGGCCGGATGGAACGCGCTTCCCGGCCCCGCCGAATATGGCGGGCAGGGCTTGCCGACGCTCCTGAACTCGGCCTGCGTCGAGATGTGGAATTCCGCCTCGATGGCCTTCGGCATCGGCCCGGTGCTGACGCACGGCGCGATCGAGGCGATGGCCTCCCATGCCTCGGAGGACCTGAAGGACCGCTATCTCGAAAAGCTCGTCTCCGGTGAATGGACGGCGACGATGAACCTGACCGAGCCGCAGGCGGGGTCCGATCTGGCGGCTTTGCGCGCGCGCGCGGAGCCTGTCGGCGACGGCACCTACCGCATCACGGGCCAGAAGATCTTCATCACCTACGGCGAGCACGATCTCACCGACAACATCGTCCACCTCGTGCTGGCGCGCCTGCCCGACGCGCCGCAGGGCACGCGCGGCATCTCGCTCTTCCTGGTGCCGAAGTTCCTCCCCGACGGCACCCGCAACGACGTGCGCTGCCACTCCATCGAGCACAAGCTCGGCATTCACGGCTCGCCCACCTGCACCATGATCTTCGGCGACAACGGCGGCGCCGTCGGCTGGCTCGTGGGCGAGGAGAACCGGGGCCTCGCCTGTATGTTCACGATGATGAACAATGCGCGCCTCGCCGTCGGCCTGCAGGGCGTCGCCATCGCCGAGCGCGCCTATCAGCAGGCGCTCGCCTACGCCCACGAGCGGCGCCAGGGCCGCGCCATCGGCGCCGTGGAGGGCACGAGCGCCATCGTCGAACACCCGGACGTGCAGCGCAATCTCCTCACCATGAAGGCGCTCACCGCCGCCGCGCGCGCCATCTGCTACATGACGGCGGAGGCCATCGACCGCGCGCATCTGGAACAGGATTCGGTGAAGGCCAAGAAGGCTCATGAGCGCGCATCCCTGCTGACGCCCGTGGCGAAGGCGTTCTCCACCGATATCGGCATGGAAGTCGCGTCGCTCGGCGTGCAGGTCCATGGCGGCATGGGCTTCATCGAGGAGACGGGCGCGGCCCAGCATTACCGCGATGCGCGCATCGCGCCGATCTACGAGGGCACCAACGGCATCCAGGCCATCGACCTCGTCATGCGCAAGCTGCCCTTGTCCGACGGCGACACAGTGCATGCGCAGATCGCCTCCATGCGCGCCGTCGTCACGCGGATCATGAAGGAAGGCACGCCGGCTTTCGGGGCGACCGCCTCGCGCCTGCGCGACGCCATCGACAGCCTGGACCGCGCGACGAGCTTCATGCTCCAGTCGGTCTCCTCGAACGCGCCTGCGGAAGCGCTGGCGGGCGCGACGCCGTATCTGCGTCTCTTCGCCCTGGCCCAGGGCGGCGTGGCCCTGGCCGAAGCGGCGCTCGCGGCGAATGCGCTGGTGGCGGGCGGCGACACGGATCCCGCCCATGCGGGTCGCATCGCGCTTTGCCGCTTCTTCGCGGAGAACGTCGCGGTCGGTGCCAAGGGGTTGGAGGATACGGTGCTCCGGGGCGCAGGCTTCCTGCAGGACGCCGATCTGATGCTGGCGAGCTGATCCGATGAGCCTCAAGGGAAAGACTCTCTTCATCCCCGGCGCCTCACGCGGCATCGGTCTCGCCATCGGCGTGCGCGCCGCCAGGGACGGCGCGAATGTCGTCATCGCTGCGAAGACCGCCGAGCCGCATCCCAAGCTCCCCGGCACCATCTACACGGCGGCGGAGGAGATCGAGAAGGCGGGCGGCAAGGCGCTGCCGCTCGTCGTCGACGTGCGCGACGAGGCGGCGGTGAGCGGCGCCATCGACAAGGCGGTCGAAACCTTCGGCGGCCTCGACATCGTGGTGAACAACGCCAGCGCCATCAGCCTCACGCCGACTCCGGCGACGGACATGAAGCGGTTCGATCTGATGCACCAGATCAACACGCGCGGCACCTACATGGTCTCGAAATACGCGATCCCGCATCTGGAGAAGGCTCAGAACCCGCACATTCTCATGCTGTCGCCGCCCCTCGACATGAAAGAGAAATGGTTTGCGCCGCATCTCGCCTATTCCCTTGCGAAATACGGGATGAGCCTGTGCGTGCTCGGGCTGGCCGGCGAGCTGCGGGGACGAGGCATCGCCGTGAACGCGCTCTGGCCGCGCACCACCATCGCGACGAGCGCCGTGAGGAACCTTCTGGGCGGCGAGGAGATCGTGCAGGCGAGTCGCACGCCCGAGATCCTGGCCGATGCGGCCTATGCCATCTTCCAGAAGCCCGCGAAGGACTTCTCGGGACACTTCCTCATCGACGACGTTTTCCTGAGCGAAGAGGGCGTGACGGATTTCGAGACGTACCGGGTCGACCCCGGCAAGCCGCTGATGCCCGACTTCTTCGTGCCGGACGATACGCCGCCGCTGCCGTCGAAATGAGAGGGCGACAACCACACTCTTCCATGATGCCCGGACTTGATCCAGGCATCCACGTCTTTAAACCTGAGGGGCTTCCCGGCCCACGTTCGGGAATGGCGGGTTCGAGTGGAGGCGAGTGATGATTGTGATCCATCAACCGGCGCAGGCAGCAGCTTCCGTAGGGGCGTCCCTCGTGCGGTCCGTGCTGCCTCCCGGAGAGCCGATCCCGGTCGATGCCCTCTGGGTCGATCTGATCGACCCGACCCGGGACGAGGACCGGCTCGTCGAGCGCCATCTCAACATCGAGATCCCCACCCGCGAGGAGATGGCGGATATCGAGCCGTCAGAGATCCTCTACAGCGAGAACAACGCGCGCTACATGACCGCGCGCGTGCTCTGCAGCTCGGACACGGACAATCCGAAGCTCATCGACGTCTCGTTCATCCTGACCGAGCGGACCCTCGTGACCGTGCGCTACGGCGAGCCGCGCTCCTTCAGCATGTTCACGGCCCGAGCCGGCAAGCCGGGCGGCTGCCGGCATCAGCCGGAGGCGGTTCTCGACGGTCTGATCGAGACGGTCATCGATCGCGCCGCCGAAATCCTCGGAACGATCGGGCAGCGCATCGACCGACTGTCCCAGACGATCTTCGAGAACGAGAAAAAGGGCACGCGCCGCACCGCGTCGTTCCGGGTGGCCCTGAAATCCATCGGACGCAAGGCGGACGTGATCTCGAACGTGCGCGAGAGCATGGTCTCCGTGGAGCGCCTGCTGCTCTTCCTGTCCGCCAGCATGCCGAGGCCGCAGAAGTCGCGCGGCTATCAGGCGGAATGGCGCACGGCTCTGCGGGACGTGCAATCCATCGAGGAGCACGCGACCTTCCTCTCGAACAAGGTCCAGTTCCTGCTCGATGCCACGCTCGGACTCGTCACCATCGAGCAGAACGACATCATCAAGATCTTCTCGGTCATGTCGGTGATCTTCCTGCCGCCGACCCTGGTGTCGTCGCTCTACGGCATGAACTTCAAGTTCATGCCCGAGCTCGAATGGCATCACGGCTATCTCTGGGCGATCACCCTCATGATCCTCGCAGCCGTGCTGCCCTATCTCTATTTCCGTTGGAAGAGGTGGCTCTAACGTCATGCCCGCACCCGTTGCGGGCATCCACGCCTGTTGGCGTTACGGTTCAAAGACATGGATGGCCGGGACACGCCCGGCCATGACGACCAAGGATTGAGGAACCAACCATGTGCGGGCGCTACGCCATCACTCTTCCTCCCGAAGCCTACCGGGAGTTCTTCGGCTACCCGGAGCAGCCGAACTTTCCTCCGCGCTACAACGTGGCCCCCACGCAGCCCGTGCCCATCGTGATGGAGGATCGCGGCAATCGGCATTTCATGCTGGTGCGCTGGGGCTTCCTGCCCTCCTGGGTGAAGGATCCGAAGGATTTTCCCCTCGTGATCAATGCGCGCGGCGAGACGCTCGAGACGAAGCCGACTTTCAAGGCGGCCTTGAAGCGGCGACGCTGCGTCTTCCTGGCTGACGGTTTCTACGAGTGGCAGCGCCACGGACGCGAAAAGACGCCGTTTCTCATCCGCCCGCGCTCGCGCAGGCCCATGCCGATGGCGGGCCTGTGGGAGACCTACATGAGCCCCGACGGCGCCGAGATCGATACCGCCGCGATCGTCACGACGGACGCCAACGGCGCGCTCTCCGCCGTGCATGACCGCATGCCCGTGATCCTCTCGGAGAAGGATATCGCCGCATGGCTCGACGTGCGCGACGAACGCGCCGACGTCATGCGCCTCGTGCGGCCCTGTCCCGACGACTGGCTCGATGTTGTTCCGGTCTCGAGCCGGGTGAACAAGGTCGAGAACGACGACCCGAGCCTGATGGAGCCCCTGGCGCAGCCGGAACCCGCGCCCGTGCAGAAGAGCAAGCCAAAGGCGAAGAAGCCTCTCTCCAGCGACGAGGACGATCAGGGAAGCCTGTTTTAGGATCGCGCTCGTTCCCTTCGTCATGGCCGGGCTTGTCCCGGCCATCCACGTCTTGGGACCCGCAACGCGTCGAAGACGTGGATCCCCGGCTCAAGGCCGGGGATGACGGGTGAATTCACCGCCGCTTCTTCGCTACGTCGCGCCTCAGGATTCCGACGACTTCGAGATGTGGCGAGTGCTTGAACTGGTCGACCGGTATCACGCGTTCCAGGCGATAGCCGCCGCCGATCAGAATGGCGGCATCGCGCGCGAAGGTGGCGGCATCGCAGGAGACGCTCACGACGAGCGGCACTTTCGAGACGGCAAGCTGCTTCGCCTGTGCTTCAGCGCCCGCTCGCGGCGGATCGAGCACCACGGCGTCGAATGCGTTGAGCTCGGGCAGGAGAAGCGGACGGCGGAAGAGATCGCGGGCCTCCGTGGTGATGCGGCGCAGGCCCGGGGTCGCGCGGAAAGCCTTGTCGAGAGCCGTCATCGAGCCCTGATCGTATTCGACCGCATGAACCTCCGCTCTTTCCGCAAGGCGCAGGGCGAAAGGTCCGGAGCCTGAAAACAGATCGGCGACGCGTTTCGCGCGCTCGCAGGCCTCGGTGACGAAGCGGGCGAGCGTCTCTTCTCCCAGGCGCGTGGCCTGCAGGAAGGATCCCGGGGGCGGAACGACGGAAGCGCGCCCCATCGTGATCGCGGGCGGACGGCGCTCCACGATCACGTCCCCATGGATCGACAGGCGCGAGAGATCGAGCCGCGCGGCGAGATCGATCAGGCTCAGGCGGTCCGCGTCCTTCAGCGGCCCGTGCCCGCGCACATCGACATCGAAGCCGGTCTGCGTGCTGGTGATCTGGATATCGAGCGGCTTGCGGGCGCTTTTAAGATGCTCGCCGACGGCCCGCGCGATGACTGCGGCCTGCTCCTTCAGCGCGGGCTCGGCGATGGGGCAGAAGGCGATCTCAACGATCTGGTGGCTGCGAGCCGCCATGTAGCCCACATGCATGGCCCGATCCGGAAAGCGCACATGCAATGTCACACGGCGGCGGCCCTCGCCATGGGCGTCGATCAGCGACTCGACGGGGGCCTCGATCCGCGCCTGGCGCAGGGTATGGGCAAGAATCTCATGCTTCCAGGCCTGATAGAAGCCATGCTTCATGTGCTGCGTCGCGCAGCCGCCGCATTCATCGTAATAAGGGCAGAACGGCGTCTCGCGCTCCGGCGACGGCGCATCGACGCTGATCAGCTCCGCGCGCGAGCCGTCGCGCTCGATGGTGACGGTTTCCCCCGGCAATGCCCTCGGCACGAAGAGGGGCCCCGAGGCGGTGTCCGCAATGCCGTCCGCCTTCGCGCCGAGACGCTTGATGACAACCTGATCAGCCACGATGGGCTCCCAACAAGAATTCGCGGTTGCCGTCTCCGCCTTCGATGGGCGAGGGGACGATCCCGTCGATGATAAATCCAAGCGCGGCGACGAAGGCACTGATGTCCTCGCATACGGCGCGGTGCACGGCCTCGTCCCGCACGATGCCCTTCTTCACGTGGTCGCGCCCCGCCTCGAATTGCGGTTTCACGAGAACCGCCATTTTCGCCTGCGGCTTCAGACGGGCGATGGCGGCGGGCAGCACGAGCTTGAGCGAGATGAAGCTCACATCCGAGACGAGAATATCGCAAGGCTCCGGAATGAGCTCTTCATTGAGGGAGCGGGCATCCGTGCCTTCGAGGTTGGTGACGCGCGGATCGCCCGCTACCTTCGGGTGAAGCTGCGAGTGACCGACATCGACGGCATAGACATGCGCGGCGTCGCGCATCAGCAGCACTTCCGTGAAGCCGCCGGTGGAGGCGCCGATGTCGAGGCAGACGCAGCCCTTCGGGTCGATGCCGAAGGCGTCGAGAGCCGCCGCCAGCTTCACGCCGCCGCGCGAGACGTAAGGATGCGGCTGAACGGCGGTGATGACCGCATCCTCCGCCACGGCATCCGAGGGTTTCTTCACCACAGCGCCGTTCACGGTGACGAGACCGGCGGCGATCGCTTCCTGTGCCCGCGCGCGGCTCGCGAAGAAGCCGCGCTCGACGAGCACCACATCGGCACGTTTGCGGGTCATGATGGATCAGGCTCGCGCTTGGCGAGTCTCTTCCCTGCCGAGAGCCTCGAAGACCTTTGCGACGATGGCGGCGGCGTCGAGGCCGGCCTGGGCATACATGCGCTCGGGCTTGTCGTGCTCCTGGTAGAGGTCGGGCAGCACCATGGAACGCACCTTCAGAGTGCCGCGGTCGAGCGC